>NZ_BCPS01000005.1:0-87660 GCF_016586185.1 Paenibacillus sp. EPM92 | reverse complement strand
CCTGCAACGGGAGTATATCTTGCCGAGTGAGAAGGCTTTTGCTTATAAGATGAAGCTGGAGGCGATGAATCGGCAAGGACAAAGAACTGATTTAACTCGTTCCCAAGTTGGGAACAAGTTAGATGGGAAAAAGTCCAGTGAAGTATTGGCGGAGCAAGTTGGAGAGAGCAAAAACCAAATATTTAGATATATCCGTCTTACCGAACTGACCCCCTCCATTCTCGAAATGGTGGACGATAAACGAATCGCCTTTAATCCGGCCGTGGAGCTTTCATACTTGGCCGAAGAAGAACAGCAAGCTCTGTACGAGACGATGCAGTCCGAAGATTGCACTCCATCGTTGGCGCAGGCACAGCGCATGAAAAAACTGAGCCAGGACGGGCGGCTTAACGTGGATGTCATCTTCTCGATTCTCACGGAGGAGAAGCCGAACCAAAAAGAAAAGATGACCATTCAGCGCGAGCGGATCGACCGCTTCTTTCCGAGGGACTTTAACGAAAAGCAAAAGGAAGACCTGATCGTGCAACTATTGGAAAGCTGGTATAAAAAGCGGCAACGGGAACAGGAACGCTAACTTGTATTTGAATACTTATCCTGTTCGTTGGCACTCTCCCCTATAACGGAGAGCTTTTTTATGCCCATTTTTGGGGAGGCGATAAGCGATGTATTTCACAAAAGGGAGGCGTCGTCAGTATGAGCGCCTGATGCAAGAAAAACCGGGTTTCAACCGCATTGAAGTTTTGGAGGATGAGACGGAGGAGACGCGCACGCGAAAAAAGGAATCTCGTGAAACCGGTCAATCCAAACGAAACCGGAGAACGAAGGAAGACCGCAACTTGCCAGGAAAGGAAGACGGACGATGGAAGAAATGAAGCGAATGGTGGACAACTACGAAGTCTATCAGGCCATCTCCATCGGGAAGGTGGAAGTGCTGCTTGGCATAGACGAAACCAATGTTGATCATCCGTACATGGTGTGTACCTGCACCCGAAACAATTCGTTGGGTGTCGAGCAATTTTACGCGATTTCAGCTGGCGCGGATTATCTTGAGGCCATGCATGACTTTATTTCCCGTGTGCAATGGGAACTGGAGGATCTCAAAGAAGAACGGGCAACCGTCTTGGTGCCCCTAACTCCCCTCACCCAGGCACAATGTCAGCCCATTCGCGAAGACATGCGCATTGACAACCAGGTCGTCGCCATCCGACCGGAACGGTTGCGTCCCGAATATCGCACTGCAGTTAATCAGCTTGTATTGGCACAAAGCGGTTTTGGCACCTCTGCCTATTCCCGAGGCCGCGCCGTCTACGTGTTAAATCTGTATACCGGAGAGGAGTCTCGCTGGAATCGGGAGGATTTTATCGGCCTAATAAAACCGGAGCATATGCCCGCATGGGCGCAAGAAAAGCTGGAGCAGCATCAGGCTGCGGTCCAGCAAAAGCTAAAGTGCCGTGACGATGCCCGGTAAAACGTTCGAAAGCATTTCAGTATTGAGGAGAGAGGAGACGTGAGCGATGTCGTGGACTTATCGGAACCGTAAGACGCTTATTATCACCGCGATCGCTATAAGTGTTTGTTTACTTGTGGCTGCGGTCATTTATTCTCTGATTAACCAATCGGAACAAAAGCAGAAGCAGCAGCAAATGAAGGAACATTATGAAAGGCAAATCGAGGAACTGAAAACGATAGAGGAACAATCGCGCAGAAACGTCTGGACCGTGGCGCGAACCATCCCGGCCGGCGGCACCGTGACGGCGCAAGACATTAAGGCTGAAACAATGCCTGCGAGTCTGGTGCCATCCGGGATGATTACCGATCAAAATTCGGTCATTGGCAAAAGAGTCAAAATCGAATTGCAGCCAGGCACGCCGTTGATGCCATCGATGCTGTACGAGGGCGCACCGATCCCCAAGGATTTACGGTTACAGGAGTTTCATGTCATTCAGCTTCCCTCCAATTTGCAAAAGGGGCAGTACATTGACGTGAGAATCAACTTCCCGACTGGCGAGGATTTTGTCCTGCTTTCAAAAAAGAAAGCGCGGGAGTTATCGGGCACGGTCATCTGGCTGGAAATGAATGAGCTGGATATTTTGCAAACGTCAAGTGCGATTATCGACGCCTACTTGCAAGGCGCTCGTCTGTATGCCCTGCCTTATATCGAGCCTGGATTGCAGGAAGCGGCAGTGGTCAATTATCCTGCCAATCCGAAGGTGCTCGATTTGATGGAACATGATCCGAACCTGCTCGAAAAAGCGACAACCGAGCTTGCCCGCAAGCTTCGCGCGACACTGGATGACAATCTCAAAGCGATGAGCGAGTCGGACAAACTGCGTGTGACGAGCGGCAGTGTAACGGTTCAGCAGCAACTGCAAAATGAGCGCATTGTTACGCAACAAGGCAATACCATGCAAGAAGCGATTCCGTCGCAACCGATAGACACATCATCAACAGTCGATTATGAACCGCCAACCGTGCAGCCGCTGCCCTCCCCTTCCGATTCGTTAACAACGAATGAAAATGGACCGGAAACGGAACCAGCGCCAGCGCCATCACTGCCGCAAGTGCCGGCTTTGCCGTCGGGAGAGCCTGCCAGCGAAGATAAATTGGAGCACATTTTTAATCAGTGAAGGAGGCCCTCATGAAAAAAATCGTGTTTTTCGGCGCGCCGGACAAAAGTCACTTGCTCCTTGTGCTGGGCAAGCTGCTCACGGCGCTGGAGCAAAAGGTATTGATCGTGGATTCTACACTCGCCCAATCGATGCAAGGCTATTTGCCTCAAGTGGAATTCGGCTATTCGCTGCGGGAGTTTGAAGGCATCGATGTGGCGACCGGGCTGCTCACATCAGCGCAACTGGAGCGCTCTGTCCTTCAATCCGCAGGCGAAGCGGCTTATGATGTCATGCTGCTTGACACCGATCACACCGAATTTGTGAAAGGACGAGACTTACCGGGCTATGACAAGCGGGTTTGGTGCAGCAATTACAGTCGGCTGGGCATGCAAATCAATGCGAGTCTGATGCAGCGGCTGTGCCTTCACGAAGCGGAGGGACAACCGCTCACCTTTTACAAACTGATTACCCCCACCTTGCCGACCGCCATACCTGAGTCGTACATCGATTCGCTGCTGCCGCACCAGACTGTGCGCTGGGAGGAAACCGTGTTCCGCTTTCCGCTTGACGAACGGAATCTATCCGTTGAGCTCGACAACCAGCATCATGGCCGCATCGACATCAGGCGGCTGTCCGGGACGTATCGCCGAACCGTGCTCGACATGCTGCAACAGTTGTTTGATTGCGATGCCAAAACGGCTCGGCAGGCATGGGCGCGCTCCCGAAAGCGCGCGTGAATCCGGTAATGTTGCACGAAAGGAGATGAAGCAATGGGTTTTACTGTGGTGTTCTGGAGTCCGATTTCGGGACAAGCCGGTACGACGAGCAACCTGATCGCCGCCGCCGCGCTGCTCGGACTTGAATATTCCTCGCGTCTTTTGCTGCTCGGGCATTTGCAAAGTGAATACGCAGCCATTGAACGCGGATTTTACCCAAGGCGATCTTGGACAAGCAAAGCGGACGTCACCTCCGACGTAGGAATTGACGCGCTGCTCAGGCTATTGCAAAACCGCAAGCTCGAACCGAAATTGCTACGGAATTACACGTTGCCGCTGCTCGCCGAGCGCCTCGACATCCTACCGGGATCGAACAAACCGGACGTATCGTTTGTTTCGTCCGCACGGGACTGGCTTGACTCGCTTTTGGAACTGACAAGGCGGGCATACGATCTGGTGTTGGTCGACGGAGGAAGCGGCGACGTGTCGGAGTGGACACGAGGTCTGCTGCGACAGGCGGATTTGCTGGTCGTCTGTCTGCCACAGAATATACTCAAATTGGAGCAGGCTTTTCCGCTGGTGGAGGCGCAGCTACTGTCCAATCGGAAGCTGTTGCTCGTTTTCGGACAAGTTGATCCTCGCTCGTCGTTGACGATCAAAAACGTCATGCGTCAGTTTTACCGCCGGGAGCCTGCGTACCCGATTGTCCATAATACGGGCTGGCTCGATGCCGCCCAGCAAGGAGACGCTATTCATTTTTTATTTCGCAACCGGAAGGTGCCTCGCGATCATGAAAACAGCCTTTTTGTGCAACAAGTGCGGGCGTTAGCGCAGGCGATCACCCAGCGCGCTGGTTTAGGCAATCCTCTTTTCGGCGGGAAGGAGGACGTTGGCAAATGATGTTCGTTTTGAACGGATTGATCATAGCAGGCATCCTCATCGCGGTCGGCGTCCTGCTCTATTTGCGCATGAGCCGCCGCTTGCCGGAGCAGTCGGACGAAAAGCCAGTCTATACGCTGGAAGCGATGACTGCGTTTGTGAAAGTGGCGCTGCATGAGATGACGAGCAGCAACCTGATCGACTATGGTTTATCGGAAGAAGAATACCGCCGCCGGAAAAACAAGCGCGCGGAACTGAAAAAAGCGCTGCGGGGCTGCACGTCCGGTGATTTGCGGGACAAGGCCTATGTGAAGCAAGTGATCACCGATTTGCTTGAGCAGCGCTATACACTGGACGACGATAACTTGAATCGGCTTCTGCCGTTTGACGATCCGCAAGCGCTCACGCCACAGGATCAGTTTGACATCCTGCTCTATCTATATAAGAAACAACATCGTTTGAGGGCGTTGGATGAACTGATCCAAAAATACGAACTGGATCGCCCCAAACGGAGCATGGAAGACGAAGAAATCGAATCTTACCGGATTACCGCTGATGAAATCCGCGACATCTACAAGCGGGAAGTGCGCAAGCTGTCCGCCGAAGACAAAACGCAGATCATCGTACAGCGGATATACCAGCAGTACAAAGGATTTAGCGTCATCGACGAAATCCGCGATATGAAAATCGATGGCGTATCGGGTGGCGTGTCCGGCATCCCGCCCGCGATGTGGGAAGGCGAGTGGAGCTTGGAGGAAGAAGCACAACTTCGCGAGGTGCCGAAGTCACATGACAGCGTATGGCTGTTTTATAAAGGAAAGTCGATTCATCTGAGCTTTCTGTCCTTCGGCTCGGAACAAGAGCTAAGGCGCGTGTGCCAGAATGTGTACAAGCATAATTTCCCCGGCCAACTGTCCGAAGCGAACGGTTTTAAGGTGAATGAAATGGCCGACGGTTCCCGCGTCGTCGTGTTGCGCCCCCGGTTCAGTGAATCGTGGGCTTTTTTTGTGCGCAAATTCGATGTCCAAAACGCTACGCTGGAACAGTTGATTCAAGACGATCATGCCGAACTTCCGATTGGATTGATTCGATATTTGGTCATGGGCGAGCGCATTACGGCCATTACCGGCGCGCAAGGCAGCGGCAAGACGACGCTTTTGATGGCGATGGTGCGCTACATTCCGGCTATTTTACCGATTCGGGTGCAGGAAATGGCCTTTGAGCTTCAACTTCGGAAAATTTACCGGGATCGCAACATTGTAAGTTTGCGGGAAACGGAAACGATCTCCGGGCAGGACGGGCTGGACATTCAGAAAAAAACGGACGGCTCGGTCAATATTTTGGGGGAAGTGGCGACCGACCCGGTTGCCGCCTGGATGGTGCAGATGGCGCAGGTCGCTTCACTGTTTACTTTGTTTACGCATCACGCCAAAACGTTCCGTGATCTCGTCTACTCGCTGCGCAATTCGTTGCTGAAGACAGGGGTGTTTACAAACGAGAAAGTGGCCGAGCAGCAGGTTGTCAGTGTCATCAACTTTGACATTCATTTGAGAAGGGACACGGACGGACATCGCTATATCGAGCGCATTACCGAGTGCGTGCCGGTGGAACAGGAGGTGGCCTACCCGGATTCGTTCCGCCACAAAGCAACGACCGAAGAGAAAATGACGGCGTTTATGGAGACGTTGCTCGAATACTTCCGCCGCACGACGGATCGACCGCTTTATGCCGCGCGCAATGTAATCGAATACCGAGACGGACGGTATGTCGCTGTTCATCCGCTATCCGAGAAAAGCCGCAAAGAAATCGCTGCTTGTCTCGCCGGGCCAGACCAGGCGGCGTTCGAGGCGTTTTTGGCGGTTCATTGGGGGGATAGCGATGAAACTTGAATGGCTGTCCCTATTGCTCGGTGCGGCGACGGTGTTGTTCCTCGCGATGTTGGCCGCGTTTCAATGGGTATCCCGCTACGGTTCGGACGTAGAGGCCGTTCGGCGGTATGAAGCGCTGCGCAAGCCGGGCAAAGCCCGCAAAAAGCAAGCGCTGTATAGCGTCTTGCAGCAGTTGTACCGCCTATGCGAGCGCGTGCCGATTCTGCGTGCCTATTTGCTTCAACTCCGTAAACGAATGACCATCCTCCAGCTTGGCGATGAATGGAAGCTGCGGCTGGAGACGATGAAGACGGCTCTAATTATTTGGGGCATGCTGATTGCAGCGGCTGTTCCGCTGGCATTCGGTGTTCGCGATCCGGTCACGCTTGGCATGATCGCCATCGGCTTCTGGGTTGGCCACGGCATCTTTTCGGACAACCTCGTCCATCGTCTGGAAACGCGCCTGCTACGGCAACTTCGGCATTTCTTCTCGGATGTGCGTCACCACTATCATCGTCATGGGATGGTGGAGGAAGCCATTTATGAAGCGACGGACGGTGCGCCGTATGAGATGGCGCTGCATGGACACGAAATATACGATGTGCTGACAACAAGCGACGCGGAGCAGCGGCTGGCGCAGTACATCGAGAGCGCGCCGAATCGCTATTTGCAGGGTTTGGCCGGGCTGTCGCATTTGGTGAAAGAGTACGGCGATAAACGAACCACTACCGGCTCCGTGTACTTGAAGGCGCTCGGGAAGCTCGCGACCGAATTGAATCTGGAACTGTTGCGTCGCGAGCGTCTTGGTTTCCTGTTGCAGGGACTGACCGCTATCGCGCTGTTGCCGCTGCTGTTTACCCGGCCGATTGAAGCTTGGGCCAGCCACTACTTTCCGGCGATGGACGCTTTTTATGCGAGCACCGCCGGCTGGATCGTGAAAATCGGCTTAATGGCGGTCGTTTGGCTGTCCTATGTCCTGCTGCGCAACATTCAGGAACTGGACGTGAGTCCAAAACCGACCGGCCGAAAAAGATGGGAGAGACGGGTGTACGAGTGGCCGTGGATGCGCTGGCTTGTGCATCGCATCAGCCCCGCCCCCGGTTCCCGAGAAGCCGACCGCATGGTCAAGTTGCTCAAGGAAACCGCATCGCAACTTCGGCTGGAATGGCTCTATGTACAGCGCATCGTGGCGGGAGGCATGGCGTTTTTGGTTGTGCTCGGGATGTTTATTGCGCTGCATGCCGCAAGTCGGCATCAAATCCTGTATGCGCCAGTGAAGCCTGGCATCTTGTTCGGCCAACTTTCGCCGGAGGAGGAAAACAAGGCGCGTGAAGCGGCGGCGCTCGATCGCCGCATCATTGATCGCGCTAAGGAGGTGAAGAACCGCACCGAAGAAACGGTTATGGCCTTGCTCCGCAGCGAATCGCCGACGACGAATCCGGACGATCAGCTTCGCACCGCGGCTCGGCGCATCCTTGGCAAGCTCGCGAAGCTGGACAATCAGTATGTGAAGTGGTGGGAAACGCTCCTCGCCGCTCTCGCGGGCTGGGGCGGCTACGCCATGCCGGTCGGCGTTCGGTGGTTCCAAAGGCGTATGCGGCAGATGGAGATGAAGCATGAAGTGGATCAACTGCATGCCGTCATCGCGATGCTGGCAGATATGGACCGTATGTCGGTCGAGCATCTGCTCATTTGGATGGAGCAGTTTGCCCGCGTGTTTAAGGAGCCGCTGCAGACCTGCTTGCTTCATTTCGAACAGGGCGCGGATCAGGCGTTGGCGCAGCTCAAAGAGGATGCGCCTTTTTTGCCGTTCGTCCGCACGGTTGAAAAGCTGGAACTGGCGGCGCAAAGCCTGCCGATTCGAGAAGCGTTCGACGATCTGGAGTCGGAGCAAGCCTACGCGCAGGAGCAGCGCAAACAGGAATATGAGCAATTGATCGAGCAAAAGGCAGGCTGGGGAAAATGGATCGGGTTTGCGCCAATGATGGCCCTTATTTTCGGCTATCTGGTCATTCCACTCGTTATCGTCAGCCTGCACCAAATGTCCGTTTACTACGAACAGCTTCAGCGCATCCAGTAAGCGGCCATGTTGCGGCGCTTTCCAAACAGGAAGTGTCTTTTTTATTTTCTATTTCATTTGAAGGAGAGATCGGTTCATGTCTAACGCACAGAAAGCACTCGTGATGGCAGCAGGCATTTTTCTTGCCATCGCACTCATTACCCTCGCCGTTGTGTTGTTTATTTCCGCACAAGACTCAACCAAAGCGGCGCAAAGCAATTTCAGTAACATTCAGACCGAACTGTCACAAACGGCGTTTACAGTGTACGACAACACGACGCTATCAGGAAGCCAGGTGGTTAATGCGCTGCGCAAGTTCAGCGATCAAGACCAGTTTGGCATTCAGATCGTCACGGGGAAAAATCCGGTCGGCCAGTGGTATGGAAAAGTGATCAATACAGGCGTTCCGATGGACAGCGTAACCTATGGTTCGGTCATTGGCGTAGCGCCGGGGCAACTCAGTCATGCGGTCGATGAATCAGATATAAACTACGTCAATCCGAGCGGCAAATTCCGGGCGCAACTGGTTCACGACAGCAGCAACGTCATCCGCGGCATCGTGTTCCGACAGCAATAAGCGATCGATACCTTGACTATCATAAAACGCTTATGGGGTGTCCTCTACTGACGGACGCCCCTGCGTTTCCAAGGAGGGAAACCAATGGAACATGCCCCCAGGACGATGCTGGAGATGAGTGTGGCTTGTCTCCTCTTTCTGATGGCTGTCACAAGCGGGCTTCTGCTCTTTCAAACCGGGGCTGCGCTGAACTCGACCGCCTATGTGTCGGGAAAGTCGCTGGACCGCAACATGCAGCAGTCGTTTTCGCCCCAGGCTGGCGATGGCATCGTATCCGGCGCAGAGGTGGTGCAATCCATTGCCCGTCTGGAGACGGGAGAAGCGGAAATCGTGGTGGACGGCGTTCGATATGCGCCGCCGCTTGATCGGGAACAGTTCGTCCCCTTCGGGATTCGCTTGAATGCCCGGTATTCGGCAGTCGCCCAGCGGGATGCGTCCGGTCAGCTGCTGCGCCTTATTTTCGTCTCACGTTAAGGAGAATGCCATGAACAGTATTTCGAAAATATTTGCGTTGCTCATTGCCATTCTATTGCTCTACCTTTACCCAATTTCTGCTGCATTCGACCAACAGGACGATGTTTCCGAACTGGTCGTCCTGAAAGCGACGACAGCTTTTGTGGACGCGGTACGGGATAAAGGTTATGTGTCGCCGACCATGTATAACGACTTTTTGGAGACGATTGCGGCAACGGGCAACACCTTCGATGTGCAGATGGAACACGGAAGCAAAAAGTACGTGCCGGTGTATGACGACCCAACAAGGCCGGAGACTTTTCGGGGCAGCTACGAAGTTCACTACTACACGTATTATAACGCACAGATCCTTCCCGTTCTGTTCCCGAACAGCACGGCCGGAAAAGATGATGTGGCGCGACGTTACAAGTTGTGGGTTGGCGATACCTTTGCGGTTACGGTTGAAAATACGAACCGGACACCTGGCACGACCCTATTCGATTTTCTGAACCAGGCCATCAGTCCGATCGAAAAAATATACCTTCCATACGGCGGGGTGGTGCGCAATGAAGATCATTGAATGGGCCATTGTTGGGGTGCTCATTTTTCTGCCATTTGCGACGGTGAACCGGATCGAAGTCGAAACGCAGCGGAAGGCGCTATTGACCGAACTGCGGTATAATGCCGCGCTGAATGCGGCGGTGGATGACGCGGCGAGAACGTTGACTGTCAATGCCAACCAGCAACGGGAGACGCAATACGAATCGGCCAAGCGGGTGGCGCTGAATAAAGACGAAGCAATTGCCGCTTTTTATCGAACGCTATACACAAACTTCGGCATCGCCGACGATCCCATTGCGCAAGGAGTACTCAACCGGTATATCCCGGCAGTCGTGGTCATCGGGTACGACGGCTTTTACATCTATGCCGAGGACGAGTGGACGGGAACTGACGGGAACACGGAACGAAAACCGGTTTGGGGAGCGAAAAAGCCGTATGCCTACGCCGATCTATCGGGCAACAGCCTTTCGTTCACGCTGGACGATTTCGTCCTCGCTTACGATGCGGGCAGCCGAAGCTGGCACGAGGGCTTGCGAGTCGACGTTAGACAGCAGACGAACATTGCGCTGCTAAAAGACGCGGAGCGATTCGAGCAGGTGCGCCGAAGTACCATTGTCCGCGCAATCGAGGACGAATTGGCCTACCGGATCAACAAACATAACGAATCGGTTTCCCGATTTGGTCTCTCCTACACGTTCACGTTGCCAACGATTTCGCAAGAGGAGTGGCACAATACCGTGGATGATGTCGGGGTACTTGCCTTTATTCAAGGCATTCCGATGGGAGGCAAGTTTTATAACAACTACGCCCTCGGCGGAAGCCGCGTGCTCAAGAAGCCGGAGATTGTTGGAGCCAGAAAAGGAAGCATGAAGGTGTATTATCACACCACATGCGGCTTTTCCTATCCGGTGGAAGAAACGTTTTCCAGCGAAAAAGCGGCTGCGCTAAAAGGCTATATGCCGCTTGGTTGTCCGCCTGCACCATCGTAACAAGACGACAGCTATTTCAGAAAGTGGACACTCCGCCGATTCGGTTCTATGATGAATCTAACAGTCGAAATCTACCAAATTCGTCATTAGCAATAATATTGAGAGGAGTGAATCGCGTGAGAAAATGGATATTATCGGGGCTAGTCACCGTTATGCTTTGCAGCCTGTTCAGTATGATGGCAAACGCGGCGAGCAAACCTCCATCCTTTGTCAGCGTCGTTATGGACGGTCATAAAATCTGGTTTCCCGACGCACAGGCTTTTGTGGATGAAAATGGCCGGACGCTCGTGCCGGTTCGATTCATCGCGGAAAAGATGGGCGCGAAAGTAGGCTGGGAGCCACAAACCATGACCGTACCGATTGAGCGGGATGACCTGCATATTGTGCTTACGATCGGCGAAAGCAAGGCGCTCGTTAACGGCAAAGAAATGGTTTTCGATACGAAGGCGATCACCAGCGGCGGCCGGACGTTTGTCCCGCTGCGTTTTGTCAGCGAAGCGCTGGGGGCGGAAGTGAATTGGGATAGCCCGACATCGACCGTCTTTATTTCTACAAAAGAAGATGCCAATGCAAACTACGATGAATGGGACCGACTCATTCGCACAACCAATCTGCCAAAGAACGCGAAAGATTATCCGTATATCCTAGCCGATGTGCCGAATGAAGCGTATGAAATGGCTTATCCCTACTCGCATCCTACGGACAGCAAAGTTTCATCTGTTCTCTATTCGACCATACCGGAATTTAATAAGAAAAACGTGGATATTTGGATGAACCGGTTGAAAACGTTCGGCGCGCTGTGGCTGAACGTGGATTACAAAACGATCGATGATATGTGGGCGCAAGCGGTATTTGCTACGAAAGTGCAAAGTTCCAATGCGGAACTGAAATATATACGTCGCTATGTGGATTGGGTTAAAGAAAACAAGATTCAGATCGAGGGATACCTGGATCCCGAACCGTCCATGATTTATAAGGATGGGTTTGGGAACAATTACGTGCGTTCCAAGTTTAGAATCAAATTCAATTCATTCACAGAGAGTAAGAATTTGCTGTACGATGAGCATTTCCCCAACGACCGCAAATTCGAAACGCAGGTTTGGTACGAAGGATATGCGGATATTTCCCTATCCACGAATGTTGGTGGAGATTGGGGCAGTACATTGAAAGTCGATCCAGGAGCAAGTTTATTCCGTAATTATCTCATCGGAAAGGCGGACTCGAAATAGATGAGGAAAAACAAAATCATAAAAACGGCGTTGAGCGTGCTTCTGGCATGCTCTTTTTTATTCTCTGTATTTCCTTTCGTAGCGAATGCTGCGCCCCCCAAAGTAAGAACCGAGGCAGGAAAAATCAGCTTTGAAATAACCAGTACGGCCGCAACCTCTTCCATCCGCTACAGAACGGTAGGTTGGACGATACGCAGAGATCAATTATGCACGAATACTTCGCCCAAGCAGTGCGGCAATCCGAAAAACGGCCAGCATGCTTCGTTTTTGAACCAACAAGTGCAGCAGGTAGGCCAATACCCGAATCCGCCGATCCCCGGCCAGCCTTTAACAACCTTTTACGAAGTCAGCGAGGCGCTTGTCACGGAAGGCATGTGGAAGGCGGGCATGGGCGACATCAAGGACAACGACGACTTGTATTTGTATGCGATTATGGTGTCCATCGATGGAAATGGCAACGTGCGCAAAGGGCCATTTTATACATTGGAAGAGATCAAACGGGCCGAACCTTGGGCGCACGAGGACGACTTGGACGATTATTTCGGCATACATGTGCCCTACCGCAGTGCGGATTTTCCGGTCGATGTCATTGCGAAAACCGTAAACGGTAAAGTCATTCAAAAACCGGAAGTGACGTTTCAAAAGGGCAAATACAAAATCGGAGAAACGATCAACCATGAATTTCCCGAAACGATCGAAGATAACGGGAAAACGTACAAAATCGTTCGCTCCTATTTATCACCGAAGCAGGACCCGACGAAGAAAAACTGGCTGCAGGAAGATCCCGAAACGAATCCGAAGGTGCGAACGCGAAGTTTTACGGTTGCGCTGGGTGGAACAGATGCCATAGCCGAATATGCGGAGAACAACCCGGTGAAAGCCATCTATCAGAAAGAAGACGGTACAAAGCTCAAGGAAGTGGACAAAGGCGTTTTCGCAACAGGAGAGGAAGCGAATCATACGTTTGAGGGCCAAATCACTTCTGGCGGCCAAACTTATGAAATCATCCGCTCCTACATTACGAACAATAACAAGCCCGACGAGAAGCTGTTCATTCAGGAGAAAGGTGATCCCAAGCTCAAGGAGCGATCCATTCTCGTTGGATCGGGCGGCTCCAACTTTATCGGCATATACAAAATTCCCTCCTCGGTTACGGTTACGTCCCGGATTGAAGCGCCGGAAACCGTTGACAAAAACGTGACCGAAATGGACGGGAATTTTGTTTTTGAAGTGAAGTCATTAAAAATCCTGAAATCATACGAAATCATGGATATTCGAAACGCCAGACTTGTTCAAACAGGCGACAAAACCGGAACGCTCTCCGGCACTTCGGCTAATAAAACGATTCCGATCAAAATCCCGTTTACCTCCGGCGACAAAGTAAGCGTAAAAATCACCGTTGTCGTGAAGGATGTGGACGGCAATACCGGGGATTCGACATCCGATCATACGGTTCACAAAGGTGATGGCGGCGGAGAACCGCAGCCCGGCGATTCCCAGCAGGCTGAAGTGATGGAGCCAACCGTTTCCGCCGTCATTCAGGCGGAAGCGCGCGGCGCAGAAAAGTTTGATGTATTGCAAGGCATTCCGACTTCGGAGAGCCTGTATGTGAACGCCTTGGCTAAATCGTACTTGTACCGCAATACGTTCACGGAAACGGCCGGCTCAAAGCAATACCCGATTTCCGTAAGCCGGACATATACGTTGCGATGGACCGAATACGTTCCCGGCCCGCCTGATGCGAACGGGAATCCGACGACCATTTCGGTTCCGCGTTCAGACACACAGACGGTCACCAAAAACTATTCGATTGAACGCAGGTACAGCTTCTGGACGATTCAAAATCTTGAAGTATACGGCATTCAAAAGGCGACGGTCTCGAATTATGCGCTTCCTTCGGGAACAGTTACGCTTGTTCCGAGTGGCTACAGGCCGCCAACCGTTTCCGCATCGCATGATGCGTCGCTTAGCGCGCATATCACCGATCCGGTCTATTCGAATGTGACTCTTCCCGGACAAACGATTTCCGGCGGTTCCAGCCGCCCCTCCGTTCCGAACGAGGATTGGAAAAACGAGGCCGAGAAAGCGATTGGCAAAATCAAAGTAAAAAACGATTCGCTCGTTTTTAACGGAACAACCATCATGGACAACCGAATCGTTGAAGAAAAAGCGCCGACGCCGGGCGCGATTCCGGCTCCGACGATGATCGGGCAAGATGTGTTGTACGGCAAAGGCTATCTTATCGACGCGTCCAAAACGAACAAAGCAAGTCAGCCAAGTACCGGTACAATATCATATTCCCTGATTAAAGGCATTGGCGGCGGCGGAGACAAAACCTATCCGATTAACGGCATCAACCCGGTGACCGTGCATACACCGGTGGTGAACTACGCCTCGGTGTCGGACGATCAGGCGCATAATCAGAAGACGCAGCCGACCGCCGGACGTTCGGCGCTCATTTTGGATCGGCCTTTTACCGTGACGATTCCGACAAGCGGCCCGCACAAGGACATCAAGGGCTACGGCAATCGGGATTATGCCAAGTATGTGAGAGATAAACAGGTTCGTTTTCCGTTTGACGTGTACAAAGCGGATCGCACAACGTTCGTTCCGAAAGAAACGTGGGTGTCCATCCCGGTCGGACAAACGCAGACGACCTTCTACTTGCCCGTTTGGGTGGATGAGAGTAATTACGACGTGTTATTCCGAACGTTTGCTGAGAACAGTCCGGCTTCCTTTACGTCCCAAATGAATGCCAATCTGGACTTGACACATCATGTGGCTACGCAGGTGGTTCCGGTGGAAGTCATTGGCCGCCTCTATGATTTTCGGATCACCGACATCGCCGACTTTGCTTGGGAGTCGGTGTTCCGTACCCAAAAGGGCAGCGCAACGCCGACCGGAAACGCTTATTGGGTCGGAACGAAAGGCATTGACGGCGCACCGCGCGGCAATACCCCTCCTTACGTGCTGCCGGTACGGCAAGGCAGTCACCCGGAAAGCGGCAAAAAGAACGTATCGGTCAAAACGGGCTATCATTTCAAATTTGAAGTGATGACGAAAGGCAACATGTTCGGCGCAGGAGACGGCATCCGCATTACACCGACGTTTTATTTTGTGGACAGCAAGGGAAGGAACCGCCAGGAAGTCGATCTTTACTACCATTCGGGAAATCGGCGGTTTATTCGCATCGGATCTATCGACGATACGGAGAAGAGATATGTGACGCTTGACGCTCGCTTGCGCAATGTACCCAGGCAGGAGTTGACCGATACTGCCGCCACCCTTTGGTCGTTAAGCGGTTCGTCCGGTACCAAGCAGACGTTTATCGATCAATATATGATGGATGTGCAGAAGTCAAAGTATGTCGGCGGCTACGACATTATGCTGCTTCCGCCGCAGCTTCGGACGTTTATCGGCAGTATGAACGTGCCTTCCGGCGTCCATGCGGCCCGCGCCAACGCTTCGGTGCAGAAGTGGTATGGCGAATACAGTTTGCCTGCCGCGCCGTATGTGGTGCCCAAAGGGTTCAACTTGGCGGAATATGGACGGAAAAACCGGCTGGATGACAAGTCGCCTATTTTCTTGAAGGATGGGTACATCGTCGTTAATTTCAATCTCGAAACGATCCGCAACAAAGACTTGAACCATCCTCATTTGCAATACATGTTCGGACCGCTGAATAACCAATGGCAGATGGAAGGATTTCAGCGGAGTTTCACCGACCCGTATGGCGTGACGTTCCAGTTGAAGGACGGGGATATTGTGTTTTATCATGCGAATCTATCCTCCTATGACGACTATGGCACAGGGGGAACCCATTAAAGAAAACTTATTTTTATACCAGCCGGGAGGAAAAGATCATGCTGGAAAGATTGCAAGCGGCCGTGTCGGAGGATGCGGCTTATTTTTATTCCACTTCGAGGGAGAAAGACGAGGAACGGCGATGCATCGGGCACCTTCGCGGCTATTTTGGCAGCAGCGGCGAGACATACTGGGCAACCTGGTTCGATCATGCACCTGCGCTCAAAACGCCGTCCTTTCGAGCGGAACTGGATGCGGTGGTGCAGACGTTGACCGAGCAAGGACTGCTTCAAAGCCGCAGCCGGATGAACCGCTATTGCCTGTCGCATCCAGAGGCCCGTTTATCCGGTGCGTGGCATTCCGGCGTTTACGGCTTTTGTTTTCAAACGGAGCGCCATCGATACTATCTGCGCTGTTTTCCGCATACGGGAGACTACAATTTCTATTTGTACTGCTACGTCCGGCAGGATCGTTTGTCGGGGTGTTAGTGCTTGCTGAGGAGGAAGACCATGAACGATCTCGCGAGGTATAAACTGCTGGCGAAAGCGAAAGTCCCGCCTGCCGCAAAACTGCTGTACAGCTACCTGATGGACCGCGCGGGCGGACGGCTTGGCTGCGTCTTGTTGTCCGGTAAAAAGCTGGCTTTGGAGGTGGGCCTTTCCCCTTCCACTGTCCGCCGCAATCTCCATCGCTTGATACTTATCGGACTCCTTCGGATTACGGCTCGTTATTCCGAAGAAGGCATTCGTCTGACCAATCAAATTACGCTTCTGTAAGGGAGGTGCTCTCATGACAGCCAAGTTGCAGCGCATTGTCGAGCTAGCTGCCAGCATGGCTCGCACAGTGACGAACCAGCCTGAGCGCTGGGCGGATTTTTTGCGGACGGCAGCCTGGAACTATAAATATCCGTTTCAGGATCAACTGTTGATCTACGCCCAACGTCCTGATGCGACAGCTTGCGCGCCGATTGACGTTTGGAACAAACGGCTGGACCGTTGGGTGAAACGCGGTGCCAAAGGGATCGCCCTGATCGAAGATCGGGGCAACCACTTGGGTCTGCGTCATGTGTTTGACGTATCGGATACCCAGAGCAGACGCCAGCCGGAGTTATCGCTATGGCGTTTGCAGGACAGCGATACGGCTCATGTCATCGAGACGCTGGGAAATGCGTTTGGCGCGTCGGATGAGATGGAACCACATGCGGATCTGCCTGCTGCACTCCTCGCAGCTGCACGAAATGCGGTGGATGACAACAGCGCCGATTATGTGGCCGAGTTGATGAAAGAGCGGGAGTACAGTTTACTGGAGGACCTGGACATCCCGCATGTGGAATTGCTGTTCAAGCAAACTGCCGAATCGGCCGTCGCTTACATGGCAATGACCCGTTGCGGACTCAATCCCGCACATTACATCAGCATCGAAGATTTGTCCGGCATCGGGTATTTCAACACGCTTCCTACATTGTCCCATTTGGGCGCAGCGATTAGCGATGTGTCCGAGATGATGTTGCGGGAAGTGGAATCGACCGTCCGGGCGCTGCGCCGGGATGCACAGCGAATGAATGAAGATCGTTCGACTCGCACCCTTGCAAGACCCGATTCCATGCCGCACAATGAAGCTACTCGACAAGAAAGGAAGGATGAATATGGAGCTGACCTACACGCCGCAAGGGGATTATCTGTTGCCCAACCTGACGCTAAGCGAAGCGGAGACGACGATCGGGAAGTACGGGATGATGCGCAAGACGTTTCTGAAAACCGAGCGGAAGGGCATGTACGCTCATCTGATGTTGTCGGAGCAGTTGAACCAACATCTGGCGGACATCGACCAGACAGCGCGGGAGCAGATCGAGCGGACGATACAGGAATTGCTCGCATCCCACCCGGCTCCGGACAAGACGAGCAATCCGCTGGCCTGGACGGGATATATGAACAACCTGAAGCAACAAGCGGAGGAACTGATTCTCACGGAACTGATTTATCAATAAAATGGTTTGATCGGGAAACGGAGGACCGCAGTCTTCCGTTTTTTCACGACCAAGCGATTATCAACGATATGATCCGAGCCGCGCCGCTGCGGGAAAGCAAGACGGAGATTGTAGCGTTTTTCCATGCTCATGAAGATGAGCGCGAGCGACTGTTGTATGTGCGCAGTTTGTTTCCGGCTGGCATCACTGAGCTAATGCTTGAAGACGGCTTACGAGCCGGGTTTGAACCGTATCGCAATGTTCTGCATCTGTGGACGGGAACGGCGGATAAGCGTACGGCGCAAAGCTTTTACGATTGGGGTGCCATCGCAGGGCATATCTCCAGCATGCTGCTGTTAAACGAATTTGACTTATCACAAAGGGCAGAACCTTCCATCCAGCAACAGACGCTGTGGATGGAGCAAGCGGAGGACGCAAAAGCCTCCGCTTTTTTCATGCCGCAAGCGGTCATTGACGCTGTTTTGCAAAACGGCAGCGGTTTTGAGAATGGCAAGTATCGCATTGCGCTTCATTTTCAGCAGTCGCTGTCCGCACAGGAGAACGCCGATTTCCTGAAACGGGAATACGGGATCGGCGGGCGTCTCCCTGCGCTGACCGGCACGGATATTCATATGAATTATGACAGCAAAGGCATCACTCTCACCCGCGGCTCCATCATGAACCCGGATGCGCAGGTCGTGCTGCCGTGGTTGAAAGTGCAGAAACGTATCGGCGAACTGCTTGCAGCGGGTCGTTACTTGAACCGGCAGGAAACCGAGCGATTGCCCGCCTTTGGGGAGGAACAGGAAGAACGGCGGCGGCAGCAAGCGGCGGAAATGGCTAGACCCGATGTGCCGCAGCTGGATGCATCATCATCTGATGTGCTTCCCCAACCGGACGCGCAAGCGGAACTGGAACATATGACGCCGAATCGGGAACGGGCGCGCTACGGTTATGATGTAGGCAGCATCGTCTGGATTGGTGCGGACGAATATGAAGTCGCGCAATTGGAATCGCAAACGGTGATGCTGCAAGACCGGCAGTTCCCACTATTTATCAAAGAGTGGAATCGTCGGGATTTTGAGCGAATACTGCGCGAAAACCCGCTAAATGATCATCTGATTACCGGGGAGCTAGAACCGGAATTAACAAATGTAGAAGGTTGGGAGTTGGTAGCGGAAGAAGATGTTTCATCGACTAGATTAAACGATGAGCAGGAGCAACAGACGCAACAAGCGAATGTCCCTTCACCAACTCAAGCATCGGATCGTCCGGCTGCTCCTGCGGTTAACTACAGGATTACTGACGATGAACTGGGGCATGGCGGCGCAAAAACGAAATTCAAATGGAACATAGAAGCGATTCGTCTGTTGAACAAGCTGGAGAAGGAGCAGCGGGAAGCGACAGCAGACGAGCAGGCGGTGCTTGCTCGCTATGTCGGATGGGGCGGTCTCCCGCAGGCATTTGACGAAGCGAACAAGCAGTGGGCAGCTGAATATGCGGAACTTCGAGAATTGCTGGAGCCGGAGGAGTATGCGTCCGCTCGTGCGTCAACGTTGAATGCCCATTATACGTCAGTGACCGTCATCAAAGCGATGTACGAATGTCTGGAATCGATGGGCTTTCGCAGCGGCAATATTTTGGAGCCGTCCTGCGGCATCGGCCATTTTTTCGGTCTGGTACCGGAGTCGTTCAAAGACTCGCGGCTTTTTGGCGTGGAACTGGACAGCATAACCGGTCGTATGGCCAAACAGCTTTATCCGCAGGCGTCGATTGCCGTCAGCGGCTATGAACAGACGAACTTGCCGGACAGCTTCTTTGATCTCGCCATTGGGAACGTGCCGTTCGGCGGCTACGGTGTGGCGGATAAACGTTACGATAAGCACAAGTTTCTCATCCACGATTACTTTTTCGCCAAGACGCTGGACAAAGTACGTCCGGGCGGCATTATTGCCTTCATTACGTCCAAAGGAACGATGGACAAGCAAAACCCGGCGGTACGTAAATATATTGCGGAACGTGCCGAACTGCTCGGAGCAGTGCGTCTGCCGAATAATGCGTTTCTGGCCAATGCCGGCACCGAAGTAACCGCTGATATTATCTTTTTACAAAAACGGGATCGCATGGTTGCTGTCAGCGAGCAAACCGAGTCATGGCTATCACTAGCAGAGACAGCGGACGGTGTGCCGATCAATAGCTACTTTGCTGCCCATCCGGACATGGTGCTGGGCACAATGGTTTTTGACGACCGAATGTACGGTAACCGGCAGGAAACCGCCTGTAAGCCGTATCCCGACACTAATCTGGATGAACTGCTGCGCGAAGCATTGTCTAACATCCATGCCGAATGGGTGGAACTGGAACGTGATCACCAGCCGGAAGAAGAAGACACCTCCCTCCCTGCTGACCCGTCTGTCCGCAATTTCAGCTTTGCGCTGGTGGACGGTCACATCTATTATCGGGAGAACAGCCGGATGCGCCGTGTGGACACTTCGGCGACGGCAGCAGGTCGCATTAAGGGCATGATCGGACTGCGGGACACCGTGCGTGAGTTGATCGAGTACCAAACCGAAGACTACAGCGATGAGATGATTGGGCAGCAACAGCGTAAGTTGAATGCGCAGTACGATCGGTTTACGGCACAATACGGCCTGATCAACAGCCGCGCCAACAGCCTTGCTTTTTCGGATGACAGTTCTTACTTTCTTCTTTGCTCACTTGAAATCATTGACGAGGAAGGACGGCTGCTGCGCAAAGCGGATATGTTCACCAAGCGCACCATCCGTCAGCGTATCCACGTAGAACAGGTGGATACCGCATCGGAAGCGCTTGCGGTTTCCATCGGTGCAAAAGCCCGTGTCGATCTGCCGTATATGGCGGAGCTAACCGGCATGACGGAAGATCAGCTGATTCAGGAGCTGCGCGGCGTCATCTTTCCTAATCCCGAACATCTGGACGAGAAAGGAAAGCCGATCTATGAAACCGCGGATGCGTACCTGTCCGGCAATGTGCGGGAGAAGCTGCGCGTGGCCAAACAGTTTGCCGCATACGATGCCGAACGTTACGGCGAAAACGTCAAAACGCTTGAAGCGGTACAGCCGAAAGACCTGGACGCCTCCGAAATCGACGTCCGCCTGGGCGCTACTTGGCTTCCGCCAGAGGACATTCGGCAATTTCTGTTTGAACTGGTGGACACGCCGCCGATGTACCAGACCTACATCAACGTCATGTATTCCGAATATACGGCGGCCTGGAACGTCAAAGGCAAAAGCGATGACCGTAGCAACAATATTAAGGCGAACGTCACGTACGGCACAAACCGCGTTAATGCATACAAGATACTGGAAGATACACTGAACTTGCGAGACGTGCGCGTATTTGACACCGTGTATGAGGACGGCGTGGAAAAGCGTGTGCTGAACAAGCAGGAGACGGCCATCGCCCAGCAAAAGCAGGAGATGATCAAAGAAGCGTTTCGCGATTGGATATGGCGAGATCCGCAGCGGCGCGAACGGCTGACAGGGCTGTACAATGACCGGTTTAACGCCATCCGTCCCCGCGAATACGACGGCAGTCATATTCGATTCACCGGGATGAACCCGGAAATCCGGCTGCGCCAGCATCAAGTCAATGCGGTTGCCCGCGCATTGTACGGCGGCAACTCCCTCTTTGCCCACTGCGTCGGCGCGGGCAAAACATTCGCCATGACCGCCGCAGCGATGGAGAGCAAGCATCTAGGGTTGTGCAACAAAAGCATGCTGGTCGTTCCGAACCATCTGACTGAACAGTGGGCGGCGGAATTTTTGCAGCTTTATCCGTCCGCGAATATTTTGGTGGCGACCAAGAAGGACTTTGAAACGAAAAACCGCAAAACGTTTTGCGCGCGGATCGCGACCGGTGATTATGACGCGATCATCATCGGCCATTCGCAGTTCGAAAAAATACCGATTTCAATGGAACGTCAACGGCAGCAGCTGTATGAGCAGATTTCGGAAATTACAAACGGCATCCGGGAACTCAAGGAAGCCAGAGGCGAACGCTATGCGATCAAGCAGCTTGAAAAGACGAAAAAGACGCTCCAAACGAAGCTGGAAAAGCTGAACGATACAAGCCGGAAGGATGATGTCGTCACCTTTGAGGAATTGGGCGTAGACCGTTTATTCGTGGACGAAGCCGATTCGTACAAAAACCTGTTTCTTTATACGAAAATGCGCAATGTGGCCGGACTGTCGCAAACCGAAGCGCAAAAGTCGTCGGACATGTTTGCCAAATGCCGCTATTTGGACGAACTTACCGGGGGCCGTGGGATCATTTTTGCGACGGGTACCCCGATCTCCAACTCCATCACCGAGATGTACACGATGCAGCGCTACTTGCAGTACGAGCGGCTCAAGCGGCAGGGCTTGCAGCATTTTGACGCCTGGGCTTCGACATTTGGCGAAACGGTTACGGCGATCGAGCTTGCGCCGGAAGGAACGGGCTATCGGGCGAAAACCCGTTTTGCCCGTTTTTATAATTTGCCCGAGTTAATGAACGTGTTCAAAGAAGTGGCCGACATTCAGACGGCGGACATGCTCCAGCTTCCCGTGCCGAAAGCTCACTTCCATAATGTTGCCGTGCCGCCAAGCGATTTTCAACGCGACATGGTAGCGGATCTCGCCCGCCGCGCCGAACGGGTGCGGGCGAAGGAAGTGGAGCCTCACGAGGACAATATGCTGACGATCACCAATGACGGACGCAAACTGGCGCTCGATCAGCGGCTGGCCAATCCGATGCTCCCCGACGACGAAGGCAGCAAAGTAAGCGCCTGTGCGGACAACGTCTACCGATATTGGGTGGACAGCCAGGAAGAGCGGCTCACGCAGTTGGTATTTTGCGATCTATCCATCCCCAAGCAGGACGGTACATTTAACGTGTACGACGAGCTAAAGCGCAAACTGATGGAAAAAGGCGTTCCCGCCGAGGAAATCGCCTTTATTCACGACGCCAATACCGAGGTCAAGAAAAAGGAACTGTTCGCTAAAGTACGCAGCGGCCAAGTTCGGATATTGCTGGGATCGACGTTCAAAATGGGGGCGGGCACAAACGTGCAAACGAAACTGATTGCCCTCCACGACCTTGATTGCCCTTGGCGTCCGCGGGATTTAGAGCAGCGCAGCGGGCGTATTATCCGGCAAGGCAACCAGAATAGCGAGGTGCACATTTTCCGCTATGTCACCGAGAACACATTTGATGCTTACTTATACCAGACACTTGAGAATAAGCAGCGTTTTATCTCGCAGATCATGACCAGCAAGTCGCCGGTCCGTTCCGCCGAGGATATTGACGAGACGGCCCTCTCCTATGCCGAGGTTAAGGCGCTGGCGACCGGGAACCCTTACATTAAAGAAAAAATGGACTTGGATATCCAGGTATCCAAACTGAAGCTGCTCAAAGCCAACCATTTAAGCCAGCGCTACGCGCTGGAGGACCGGTTGCTCAAAATGTTGCCGCAGCAAATCAAGTCTACGGAGGAACGGATCGCCGGTTATGAACAGGATGCAGCATTGTTCTTACGTTCCAAATCGACTGAGCACGAGGAATCGGAGGAATCGAAATTCCCCGGCATGGTCATCAAGGATTTCACCTATACAGAGAGAGCGGCGGCAGGCGCGGCTTTGCTTGATGCTTGCAAAGGAATGACATCACCCGATCCGCAGGAAGTCGGCAGCTATCGGGGATTTTCCTTGTGGTTGTCCTTTGACAGCTTCCACAAGGAATATAAGGCAACATTACGCGGTGCGCTGGGTCATACGGTCGCATTAGGTGCGGATGCGGGCGGTAACATAACCCGGATCAACAATGCCTTATCCGACTTGCCTGCAAAGCTGGAGCGTGCCCGCGAGCAGCTTGCCACCTTGCGTCAGCAAATGGAAACGGCGAAGGAACAAATCGCGGCTCCATTCGAGAAGGAGCAGGAGTTGCAAACGAAATCGGCGCGGCTTGCAGAATTGAATGCACTGCTCAACATGGACAAGCGGGAAAATGAAACCGTGGACAACGTGCCGGACGAAGAACCGGAAGCACCGGAACGACGGGCTGTGGGCCGTGAACGATAACGGCTTTCGCACCTTCGTTCCTCCCCCTCCTTCTTGTTATAGTGGGAACAAGGAGGGGATGCAGATGGAATCGATGAATGTGCTACAAATGGAAGCCGTATTTGATGAGATTGAAAATAGGACGGTCAGCCGCCTGCGCGCAAACGAGGAGGCGTATGCACGATTGCTCCGGCAAAGAAACGATCTTAAAGAGCGGCATCCGTTCGTCAAATCGGTATTGGAAGGAGACGCTTCGGTCTTTCCAAGTGCCGAAGATCATCAGGCATGGCTGGATTACAAGCGCGCATCGGACGAATCCGACCAGATGGAGCGAATGGCGCTTTATTTGCAAGGACATGCCGATTGTTACGCGTATTTGTCGAAAAATTGGAGCTTTATGATGAAATCGAAATGGGGTATCCTCAACAATAGAAGCTTGCTCGCGTTTCGTCACGCGGTAGGCTTTTTTTCGTTTAGAAAATGATGTCTTCGACGTGCAGCATTTCACAGGTCAAAGACAGGCTGTCTATGAAAGTTATAAATTACACTGCGAATGGACTCCAGATTTGGGGTCCTTTTCGCATTTTTGGAGGAATGCACATGTTGTATGCCATCCCGAGTGGCGGATGCTTTTTCCCGATTCTACCGCCTCTTTGTTACGGAATCGGCTTGACCGAGGAGGGAGAGACCGTGGCAACATTGGAATTGATATCCAAAGAAAAGAACGTATTTGGCGACACGTACTATTACATCCGTGATTCAAACGGGGTGACCAGTCAGGTTTACGAGGGCGATTTAGACGCGTTCATGAAAAGGAAAGGTGCTACGGAATTGAGGGAAGGCAGAGCTTTCCTGTATCCCAAAAGGAAGAGTAAGAGTAAGGCACGATGAACGGTATACCCAACGGACGCTGCTTGGATCGCGATTAGTCATATGGACATATTGGAAATGAACCCAGTAATCATAGGAGAAGTCAGAATGTAATTACAATTAAGTTCAGACACAACTTGTAAATGTAGTCATGTCTTATTTGCTTCTATGGAAAGGAGCTGCGGCGATGAGCTATGTAAGCAAGGAACAGATCGAACGTGCAAAAAGGTTGGATTTGCTCACGTATTTGCAAGTATACGAGCCTGCGGAACTGGTACGTTGCTCTCGCAATGTCTACACCACCCGAACGCACGACAGCTTGAAAATTTCCAACGGCAAATGGTATTGGTGGTCAAGGGGGATCGGCGGACGTTCGGCGCTGGACTATTTAATCAAAGTGCGGGGTCTGTCTTTTCCTGATGCGGTGTTGCTAATCGAAGACGTTCATCCGGTCAGCGAGCCTACGTTTTCGCACCCTTCGCAACACCGCCCGGTGCGGTTTGAGCTTCCTGAACCGAATCGCACATCGCATCGCGTCGCGGCATACCTCAGCAAACGCGGTATCCATCGCGCGTTGATCGAATATTGTCTTGAAACAGGGCGATTGTATGAAAGCCGGCGCTATCACAACGCGGTATTCGTCGGCTTTGATCAAGAAGGGATTCCGCGCTATGCGGCGATACGCGGAACGACAAGCACCCGTTATATGGGGGAAGCCGCTGGCAGTGACAAGCGATATTCATTTTCGATTCCAGCATTAAACGACAGTCCTGAACTGCACCTGTTTGAGAGTGCCATTGATCTTTTATCGTATTGTACGCTGGAGCATCTTGCCGGTCGGAATTGGCGACAAGCTCATAAGTTGTCGTTAGCTGGTATTTATAGGCCGAAGGCGGGTCGAGAGCAAAGCGATCCGCCTGCCGCTCTCACGCAATTTTTGCAAAGTTTTCCGCAAGTGAAGCGGTTGGTACTGCATTTGGATAACGATGAAGCGGGGCGACTGGCTACCGTCACGATACAGAGGTTACTCTCACCTGTCCTTTACATTTCCGATGAACCGCCCAAACGCGGTAAGGATATGAACGAAGAGCTACAGTGGAGAATGAGACAGCGTAACGAGCGGTTCTGATGGTGCTCTCGTTCCAAAAGGGAATTGGAACATTCCTCCTTTTAGGTGCGTCTGAATGTTGAGGTGATTAATTTGATGAGCAGACTGTTTCTTTTACTTGGGGTTATAATCACGATTTCTTTTGTAACCGGTTGTTCCACGCCCCAAGCAATCGATGAGATTTCAGAATCAAGTCCTTCTCATGCGATCACTGAAACCGCTATAGAGTATACTCAAGCCCCTTTCCCTATTGAAAACGGGCCATTGAACGAGCCGTTAGTAAAGGAGACTCCAGGTCAGTTAAAAGGTTTCGCTGAAGACGAATCCTTAAGTGTGAGTCTGCTGGCACAGATAGAATCAGATCACAATGATTATAAAACCAACATTGAGTTTCATAATAAGTCAGATAAGTCGTTGGATCTGGTTTTTGACTGCGGACTCCTTATTTCAAATGATCAATTTGCATTGAAACAGGGGGACTGTCCAGCCGTCGAATCGATGCTATTAAAGAAAAATATGAAAGAAACACAAGCTCTTGTCTTATCCAAAAATTTTTTTGAGATAGCGAATAACGTGATAACTGTAAGATACCGACAAGATCAGAAAACAAAAGATTTAGAAGTGAAACTAGAAGTACCGGAATAATGATTTTAAGTCTATTCCTCAATAACTGAGGACAACGATTATTCTGAGGTAGGCACTAAACGGCGACGTTTGTTATTGGAATTGAATTCTCATTGTATTTGGATGGATTGGAAATAAGCGTGATGCAAGCGCGGCTACATTGACTGTATAGCATGTAATAGGTATAATAAAGTCAATATACAGCTATGCAAGGAGAGAGTTAGATGATTATCAAACCTTCCGCCAGTATCCGGCAAAACTATAATGAAATCGCCGATCTATGCAAAACATCCGGGGAACCGGTTTATCTAACCAAGAACGGTGAAGGCGATCTCGTCGTGATGGACATAGAGACATTCTCCCGTCGCGAGAAGATGTTAAAGCTGCGCGAAGAACTGCTAGCTGTGCAAGAAGATCGTTTGGCGGGCCGTGTTGGTGTGACGCCGGATGAATTGGACGCTTACCTGGAGGGCATTATTGACGAGGTGCAGCATGGAAAAGATGCCCCGATATAAGATCATCGTTTCCGATCGCGCCCGCCAAATGCTGGCGACTCATGTGCGATTTCTTGCGGAGAAAAGTCCGGATGCGGCGCGAAAAACGAAGAACGAATTGCTGCAAGCGATACGTTCCTTGGCGCGAATGCCGGAACGCTATCCTTTTCTGGAAGCGGAATTTATTCCGTCAAACAAGTATCACAAGATGTTCGTGGAAAAGTGGTATCTGGTGTTATATCAAATTCAGGATGAAATCGTGTATGTCGATTTCATTGTAGACTGTCGCCAGGATTACCGCTGGTTGGTGCGATAACATAAAAATTCCGAGGAAGACGCTGAGTGGATCGGCGTCTTTTTTGTGTATTTGAGGGTCCCCTCTTTTTCCCGGGAGGTGCCTTGAAGGCGACGCGAGACGGATGTCTCGTGTTGCAGCAAGCACTGAATTTGGATATCCAAATTCGCTTGTTAGGGGCGCAGCCCCTAAGACCCCATCATCGCGATGCTATCGTTTCGATGATCGAATCGTGTTCAAACTGGTTGTTCATCGCGGCAGCGTTCTGCTTCAAGGAGACATTTATGGAAAGGGGTGATGGTCGATGAGGAAACGTTCGATATCATTTCTGCTTCGCCTGAGTGAAAGCGAACATGCTCGCCTTACTAGAGAAGTGGAAAAAACAGGACTTTCTCGGGAGGCGTACATCCGAGCGCTCATTAATGGATATGTACCGAAGCAGCTGCCGCCACTGGACTACTACGCGATGATTCGTGAGCTGCACGCCATAGGCAATAATCTGAATCAACTGGCTGTGAAGGCACATACGACCGGTCGTCTGGAAAGAGCTGCCTTTCAGGAGGAAGCCGATCACTTGCGCCGTGCTGTTCAGCACATTCAACAGGCGGTAACCGAACCGGAGCGAAGAAGCGAACTACCTTCGATGCATACAAGCGGACATCCGCCGTAAGGGGGCATGACAAATGGCAACGACCGCGATCTGGGATGTGACTGACCGTTTGAAGCGCGTACTGGACTACGCTCGAAATCCCGACAAAACGACACAAGATCGCGCCGAACCAGATAGCTTGCAGCAGGCGCTTGGCTATGCGACAGCGGATGCGAAAACGGAGAGGCAACTGTACGTGAGCGGCATCAACTGCGACCCGCTCACCGCTTATGAGCAAATGCAGCGCACCAAGCGACAATTTCAAAAAACGGATGGCATTGTCGCGTTTCACGGATATCAGTCGTTCGCGCCGGGCGAAACGACGCCGGAAATTGCCCATGCCATCGGGGTTAGGCTGGCGCAAGAACTATGGGGAGAACGCTTTGAAGTCGTCGTAGCGACCCATCTGGACAAGGGACATTTGCACAATCATTTTGTGTTGAATGCTGTTTCTTTTGTAGATGGCAAGCGGTACTACGACAACAAAGCTTCCTACGCTTTGCTGCGGCACACGTCCGACCGGCTTTGCCGGGAGCATGCGCTGTCGGTCATTGAACATCCCGAACCAGGTAAAGCTAAGCACTATGGGGAGTGGCAGGCGGAACGCGAAAACAAACCAACTTGGCGGGGATTGATTCGTGAGGACATCGACACCGCCATCGCAGCTTCCATGACAATGACCCAGTTTTTCGCCGCTCTGCAAAAACAAGGGTATGCGATCAAAACCAATGTGAAACATCTGGCAGTGCGTCCGCCCGGCAAGGAGCGCTTCGTCCGCTTGCGCAGTTTGGGATACGAATATACGGAGGAAGCGTTAAAGGAGCGCATCTTGCAAAACCACATGCCGAAGCGCCAGCCCTCACTTCCGCTACCGCGCCGAAAGCGAGTTGTCAGGGTTCGTGGAGTTTGGAGGGCTGGACGTAAATTCAGCGGCTTGCAGGCGTTGTACCTACGCTATTTATATGAAATGGGCATCCTGCCCCGTCAACGTGCGTCCCCGCGAAGGACGCATTTTTTGTTGCGTCAAGACTTGCGCCACTTGACGGTCATCACCGAGCAGACAAGACTGCTGTGTCGCCGCCGCATCACCACGAAGGATGAGCTACTCGCAAATCTCACCGGGCTTCAGGAGGAAATGAAACAAGGGTACAGCGCGCGCAAGGCATTGTACAACCGGCTGCGCCGTTGTAAGCAGCCGGAGCAGCGTGAGGCAATCAAAAGACAAATTGCCGAGGCGACCCGGCAGCTTGCGAAACTGCGAAAGGAGGTGAAGCTTTGCACGGGTATTCTCGCCCGTTCGGAGGGGATGGTCCATTTATTGCGTGAACGTGAACCCGAACATCACATACGAAAGGAGATGAACGCCGATGAGCGGAAACGAAGCGGCCGATCAAGTCGTCAGCATGAGTCTGCGGGGCATCGAGATGGTGGCCAAAATTTCCGGGGAAGGCGCTAAGCATTTGGCGGTGTATTTGTTCGCCGCCTTGCAGGGACAGAAACGGACAAAAGGGCGCATCCGTTTGGAAAGTTTGCTCCGCAGCGGCAAGGAACTCAAGGTGTTTGCCGTGAAAACCGAGGATCTCCCGACTTTTTGTAAGGAGGCCAAGCGGTACGGTGTGCTATATTGCGCGCTACGCGACAAAAAGAACGTGGACGGGCTTTGCGATGTGATGGTGCGTGCCGAAGATGCGTCTAAGATCAACCGGATCGTCGAGCGCTTCAAACTGGCGACGGTAGACACGGCCAGCATCAAACAAGAAATTGCAAATACCCGCAGCGAAAAGCAGCCGGACGAGAGCCAAACTGCGCAAACGCCGGAGTTAAACGGCGAAGCGCCTGAGCGGGAAGGGAGTCCGCCATCTGTCACGGAGGAAGTTCGAGAAGATTTTTTGGACGAACTGCTGGGAAAGACCGAACAGCCGGAGGAGGTTCGGGCAGCAAGCCAGCAACCGGAAGCCGCGCCTCCGGAACCGACTCCCCCGGCAGCCGCACCTTCGGCCGACGAACGAGTGCAGCAGCAGACACCGCTGCCCTCTCCCCCGATGCAGGAGGGAAGAACGATGGAACCGGCCATTCCGTCCGTGCCTATCTCCGGGCACAGCGTCGACAACGTAAGGGATTCGACTGATCGTAAACCGGCGCAGGAAAAGGTGTCGATCCGTCAACTGTTGCGTGAAATTCGTGAAGAAAATCGCGAAGCGGAGAAAAGACGGCGGCAAATGGAGCGTGAGCCGTCTTTGCCTAAACGCAGGGATCGTGGCAAGGCAACATCGGGCGACAAAACGCCAACGCCCACTACCCGGAATCGAAAGCGAGGGAAATCCAAATGAACGAACTGGACGAATTATTCTCTACTCCTTCCATCCAGCGAGAGCAGTCGTTTGACAAGGAAGCGTGGGTTCACCAAAAACAGGAACAGCGGCAGTGGACTTACGACACGATTGATACGACGACGATGACGATTGTTCAAAATGGAGAACAGTTTCAGCGTTATCTGGATGTGCAAAGCCGTTTTGACCGTTACAGTGTCTCCAATGCGCTGCTGATTTTAGCACAACGCCCGGAAGCGACACGCATAGCGGATTTCGAGGGTTGGAAGGAACAAGGCGTATCGATCCGCCGCAAGGAAACCGGTTTTTATATTTTGGAACCGGGCGAGGAATACCGGCGGGAAGATGGAAGCACCGCGACCAGCTACAACCCGAAGAAGATGTTCGATATAGCCCAAACCACTGCAAAGAAACCGGATCAACCGGTCTACCCGGATGATCGCACCCGCATCAAGGCGCTCATGGATCGTGCGCCAGTACCGATCACAATCAGCGATGCGCTTCCTGCAAATGTGCATGCGCTCTACCAACCGGATGTGCGCAACATTGTCATCCGCCGCGGGCTGGCAGCTGGAGACATCTTCCGCGCACTGGCGCAGGAACTGGCGCATGCGGAAATGGATCGCGGCGATAGTCGCTACAGCCGATCAGAATATCAGTTTCATGCCTACAGTGTTGCCTATATCCTTTGCAAGCAGGCTGGAGTTGAAACGACCGCGTTCCGGTTTGACCGGGTGGCAGAACGGTTCAAAGACATGGAGCCGCAGCCGATTCGTGCGGAATTGACGACGATGAAAGAAGCTTCGCATACGATTTCCCGGCGTATGCACCGCATACTGAACCCGCAGCGGCAACCTTCGCAACCAGGTCGAACCGATCCTACCCGCTAAGGAGCGTGAGGAACCATGAAAACGGAAGAACGCATACTCAGTCTCGACCACTACGAGCATGGCATTGTCATCAACGCGTTGAATAAGCTGCGTAATGACTTGATAGGCGAGCGGCGGCCGACCGATGCGGTGGACGATCTGCTACTGAAAACGTTGGATGCGCCCTATCAAAGAATGAAACGCCGGAGTCGCCATGAAACGCGCTAAAGCCGCAAGGAGTCAACTTGTACTCGTTGCGGTTTTTTTTATTCCCGTCATATGGGTGGCGCTGCTCGTCGCCCCGGCGTTATCTGGGGGATTGCCTGCAATCCTGCTTCATCTAAGCGAGGCGAATCCCTTTCAACTCCAGTGGGTTGAGGATTCAATCCGAAGCCTGCTCGTCTGTACGCTGGCTTATGGGCTGGCGGTTGGCGCGTATCTGGCTTCGCCGCGTAATTATCGTCGCCGCGAAGAACATGGCAGCGCCAAGTGGGGCAAGGCGAAACCGATCAACGCCAAATACCAGAGCAAGCAAGCGGAGCAAAACAAAATATTGACGCAGCACGTGCGCATCGGTCTAGATGGACGCAAGCACCGCCGTAATCTGAATGTTCTCGTCGTAGGGGGTTCCGGTTCCGGCAAAACGCGGTTTTATGCGAAGCCGAACGTGATGCAGGCGCACACCTCATATGTCGTACTTGATCCGAAAGGCGAAATATTGCGTGACACCGGTCATTTGCTTCAGACGAAAGGGTATGACATTAAAGTGTTGGATTTGATTCATCCGCACCGTTCCCACGGCTATAACGCTTTCTCCTATTTGCAGGATGATAAGGATGTGCTAAAGCTGGTCACCAATCTGATTCGCAACACGACGCCCAAAAACAGCAATACGAACGATCCCTTTTGGGAACGTTCTGAAACCGCCTTGCTGGAAGCGCTCATGCTGTACTTGCTCTATGAAGCGCCGCCGGAGGAGCAGAACTTCCCGATGATTATGGAAATGATTGCTGCTGCCGAGGTTCGGGAAGAAGACGAAACGTACCAAAGCCCGCTAGATGAATTGTTCGAGCGGCTTGCCATGCGCGACCCGGAACATCTCGCCGTCAAGCAATACAACATCTTCAAGCTGGCTGCGGGCAAGACAGCCAAATCCATTCTGATCGGACTTGGCGTGCGATTGGAAAAATTCAATTTGCACAGCATTGCCGGAATGAGCCTGGTCGATGAAATGGACTTGCCACGTATCGGCACCCGGAAGACGGCGCTATTTGCCGTCATCCCCGACAACGACAGCAGTTTCAATTTTATCGTGGGCATGCTGTACACGCAGCTTTTTCAATGCCTCATGTACGAAGCGGACTACCGTTACGGCGGCCGTCTACCAGTGCATGTGCATTTTGTCATGGACGAGTTCGCGAATGTCGCCCTGCCCGATGAGTTCGACAAGCTGCTCTCAACGATCCGCAGTCGGGAAATATCGGTGTCTATCATTTTGCAAAACTTGGCACAGCTTAAAGTGTTGTACAAGGACGCATGGGAATCCATCGTCGGCAACTGCGATCTGTTCCTGTATCTGGGCGGCAATGAACAATCCACGCACAAGTATGTGTCGGAGCTACTTGGCAAAGAAACTATTGATACGAACACCTACGGCCAAAGTAAAGGACGCAGCGGCAGCTATTCCATCAACTACCAGCAGTCTGGCCGGGAATTGCTTACCCCTGATGAAGTGCGACTCCTTGATAATCGTTATGCGCTGCTGTTTATTCGTGGGGAACGACCGGTGCTTGATGACAAATACGAGGTACTGCGCCATCCTCATATCGCGCTGACGACAGACGGCGCAGGTCAGGCGTACCAGCACGGCGGTACGGAGCATGCGCTCGATTGGAGGACGGTGCAATTGGATGAGAACGGTGAATATGAGCTTTTGTCAGAGGAAGAACTGGAGGCATTATTTTTACATGAAGGGATGGATCGCGTTTGAAACGTAAAACGAAATGGCTGATTGCTTTCTACATGATGACGGTGCTGTTCGGGACGATGCTAGTTTCCACCGCCTATGCCCAAAGCGACCCGATGACGACAGTCAACAACTTGTCCAATTTTATCTTCGGGTTGATTCGCGCGGTCGGCATGATTATTTTGGGGTTTGGCGTTGTGCAGATCGGCTTGTCGCTCAAGTCGCATGACCCTTCGCAGCGAGCGAATGGTTTTTTAACCTTGGCCGGGGGCGTCATCATCACGTTTACCAAAGAGATTTTGGACCTGATCACAGGTTAAGCCATGGAGGATGAGGAATGAGCCGACGCCCGTTCCTCCCTCGACAGAAGGGTGAGCGTATGTCGAAAAACAGTTGGATTGCAGATAATTTGGAGAATGCTCTAGATACCTGGGAGCAGAAAATGAATGAAATCTGGCACCTTGTTACCCAGTCACCAGTCGATTTCAAGGGGGGCACCATTTGGCGCATCATCACGGATATTCACGGCGCGTTACAGGCAACGGGACTGGCGCTGCTGGTTTTATTTTTTGTCGTCGGTGTGATGAAAACAGCGGGTAATTTTGCCGAACTGAAGCGGCCGGAGCTGGCGGTCAAGTTATTTGTCCGATTTGTGCTGGCCAAGGCAGTTGTCACCTATGGTTTGGAACTGATGATGGCTCTGTTTACGATTGTGCAGGGCATCATCTCGACGATGATGTCCCGTTCGGGGTTTGGTGCGGTGGATGGCATGTCGCTGCCGGACACGATTACCCAGGCGATCGAAGATGTCGGGTTTTGGCAAAGCATACCACTCTGGGTCGTCTCTTTGCTGGGCAGCCTGTTTATTACCGTTCTGTCCTTCATCATGATTCTTTCTGTGTACGGGCGTTTTTTTCGGATTTATCTGTATACAGCGATTGCTCCGGTTCCGCTCGCCTCATTCGCTGGCGAGCCGAGCCAGAGTATCGGCAAATCATTTTTGAAAGGATATGCAGCCGCCTGTATGGAAGGGGCGATCATCGTGCTGGCGTGCATCATCTACGCGGCGTTTGCCAGCGCGCCCCCGGCTGTCGAAGCTGGCTCTGGCGCGGTCACGATGGTATGGACGTACATCGGAGAACTCATTTTTAACATGCTGGTCTTGGTCGGCACGGTGAAGATGGCCGACCGGGTCGTTCGGGAGATGATGGGTTTATAGGCGGGAATTATTGGATGGCGGTCAGAAACAGCTTCAGCAGCGCCAGCGAGTCTTTGCGCTGTTTGTCTGTGCATTGCTGGAGCGCGGCCATAATCAGCTCAATTTCATTGGAAGGTTCAGCGTAAACGTTTTGTAGCAGCAAATCATTCGGAGACAGTTTCAGCACATGACAGATGCTGAGCATCGTTTCTATCGACATGCCGGCTTTCCCCCGCTCAATGTCCGCGCAAAACCGGGGAACACGCCCGATCTGCTCGGCCAGTTGCTCGCGTGACATGCCCCATGCTTCTCTCCGTTTGCGTATCCGCTGGCCTACTATTTTTTTATCGTAAACGTGCATCGCTTGTCATCTCTTTCCGAATAGGAGTTCATAGTTCCTATTATGGACAAGCACAGAATTGACTTACATGAGTTTTGAAATTACTATCAGGGGGGGCTAAAAACTCATATCCAGATATGTTAATCGGTAGCCCATCTGAAAACAAGGCGGTGGAAGAATGAGCAATCTATTGCGTAAATTGGAGAAAGAACGACAGGAGCTGAACAAGCTAGGCGAGCAGTCATTGAAGCAATCCATTCGATTATCCGACAACCAGGAATTGCAGGAGCAAAGTCGCAAAGTGGATGAATTGCTCGTTCGTTATGAGCGTACCCGACGCAAACGGCATCGGAGACATGGTAGATGAGAGGTGTGGGCAAACGATGAAATTTCCGCCATGGTTCAGAGAAGCGATTCAAAAACGGCTAGACAATGTATCCGATCTTATTGAAAATCACTCCGAACTTAGCCGCATTCGGGAAAACGAAAGAAAAGCATTTGAACGCTTATTCGCGGGCATGGACATCGGGCGCATGCCGGAATTTGCGGGTTGGGAAGATTGTCAGCACCTCAAGCAAGCAATTATGAATGAATGGCTATATCTGCAAGGTCTGAAAGATGGCATACAGCTTGCGTCCGCGTTATCGAGTCATCTTCATCCGTTCGATGAGCAGGGCTTCGCCAACATAGATAGTCGCCAGCCCGATGCACGGGCGGCAGATTCGGGAGGTCCTACACATGGAAGTCAAAATTAACCGGGAAATCCGGGAATATACCGAGAGCTTGTTTTTTGGACTGTCCTTGCGGCAGTTCTTTTTTTCAGTATTGGCCGTTCTGGTGGCAATTGGCTTGTACTTTGCTTTGCGAGACCGCTTCGGCGTGGAGACGCTCAGTTGGATGTGCATTCTGGGAGCCGCCCCCTGCGCCGCGCTCGGGTTTATTCACTACCACGGCATGACGGCAGAGCAGCTTCTGTGGACGTATGTAAAATCCGAATTTCTCATGCCCAAACGGCTGGTTTATCGCGCGACGAACATTTACTACGAGGTGCTGCATAAGTATGTCCAGCAGCGTGAGCAAGGAGAGTGAAGCTCGTGATTAAAACGCTTAAACGAATTATCAAGCAAGACAAGGAACGGTTCGCCATTCCGAAGGGTGTCCAGCAAGTCATCCCGATTCGTGCCATCTGGCCGGATGGGATTTTTTTTGTGGGCAACAAGTTTTCTAAGTCGTACCGATTTGAAGACATGAACTACGCTGTCGCCTCCAGAGAAGACAAGGAAGCAATGTTCCTAGCCTATTGCGAACTGCTTAATTCTCTCGATAGCGGCGCGACGACGAAAATCACGATTCATAACCGACGTTTAAATCGGCTGGACGTGGAAGACACCTTGCTGATCCCCCATCGTCAGGACGGACTTGATGGATACCGCGAGGAATACAACCAGATGTTGCTCGACAAGGCGATGGGCGCAAACGGCACTTTTCAGGAAAAATATATTACGGTATCTGTGGTCAAAAGAAATGTGGAGGATGCCCGTCAGTATTTCGCCAGAATCGGTTCGGAACTGATGGCGCATTTCTCGCGTCTTGGTTCCGCATGCGTGGAACTGGATGCGATAGATCGCCTGCGCATGCTCCATGATTTTTTTCGAATTGGCGAGGAGGCTGACTATCACTTTGACTTGTCCGCTACCATGCGCAAGGGACATGACTTCAAGGATTACATCAGTCCGGATACGTTTGAGTTCGAACGGGATTACTTTCGGATGGGACGCTACTTTGGCCGTGTCGTTTTTCTACGGGAATACGCGAGCTACATCAAGGACAGCATGGTGGCTGAATTATGCGACCTAAACCGGAACTTGCTGCTATCTCTTGATGTGATACCGATTCCGACCGATGAGGCCGTCCGCGAAGTGGAAAACCGGCTGCTCGGCGTGGAGACGAATATAACGAATTGGCAGCGGCGGCAAAACAACAATAATAATTTCTCTGCCGTTGTTCCTTATGATATGGAGCAACAACGCAAGGAAAGCAAGGAGTTTCTGGACGATCTGACGACACGCGACCAGCGCATGATGTTCGGACTGCTGACAATGGTGCATATTGCGGAGAGCAAGGAGCAGTTGGACAACGATACCGAAGCCCTGTTGACAACTGCTCGCAAGCATCTATGCCAGTTAGCACCGCTGACCTTTCAGCAAATGGACGGACTCAATACGGTGCTTCCGTATGGATTGCGCAAGGTACATGCGTTGCGAACTTTGACGACGGAAAGCACTGCCGTTTTCATTCCATTCCGGGCACAGGAGGTCATCCATCCCGGCGGTATGTATTACGGCCAAAATGTCATCAGTAAGAATATGATTATGGCCAACCGCAAGCAACTGTTAAACGGGAACAGTTTCATTCTGGGGGTATCCGGCTCAGGTAAAAGTTTTACGGCAAAGCGTGAGATAGTCAATCTGGTGCTAGCAGGCGATGACGACGTGATCCTGATTGACCCTGAGCGTGAATATTCTGCGCTGGTGGAAGCACTGGGCGGCGAAACGGTCCATATTTCCGCAACCTCGCCGAATCATATTAATGCCATGGATATCAATCGGCAGTACGGCGACGGGGCCAATCCAATCATCCTCAAGTCGGAGTTTGTTCTGTCGCTGTGCGAACAACTGATGGGCGGCTATCCCCTTGGCGCAAAGGAGAAGTCGTTGATCGACCGCTGCACCGCAAAAGTGTATCGAACTTATTTGCAAAGCAATTTCAAAGGCGACCCGCCTACTTTGCAACATTTTCACGCTGAACTGCTCAAGCAATCTGAACCAGAAGCGCAAGACATTGCTCTGGCGATTGAGTTGTTTACTTCCGGCAGTCTGAATACGTTCGCAAAGCCTACTAATGTTAATGTCTATAACCGGCTCATTTGCTATGATATTCTTGACTTGGGAAAGCAGCTGCTCCCGATTGGCATGTTAGTCGTACTGGATAGTATCCTGAATCGGATTACACAAAACCGGGCAAAGGGAAAAAATACGTTTATCATTATCGACGAGATTTATCTGTTGTTCCAGCATGAATATAGCGCCAACTTTCTTTTCACGCTTTGGAAGCGTGTCCGAAAGTATGGCGCCTTTTGTACGGGAATTACGCAAAACGTGGACGATTTGCTGCAAAGCCATACGGCACGTACCATGTTAGCAAATAGTGAATTTATCGTCATGTTGAATCAGGCCAGCACCGATCGGATGGAGCTTGCCGAGTTGCTTAATATTTCAGACCTGCAACTCTCATACATCACGAATGTAGACGCCGGAAATGGACTTATGAAGGTAGGCAGTTCCCTTGTTCCATTTACCGACAAATTCCCGCGGAATACGAAACTGTATCGCCTAATGACGACAAAGCCCGGGGAGGGATAACAAAACAGCAGTAAGCGGTTGGTCGCCATTAGATCCATCCGCTTACTATTTTATAAAGATGGTGACAGATAGTAGGGATGATTAATAAGATGATTAGTAAGATCATTGAATGTAGGGGATATTTATGGTACAATAAGGCCACGAAAAGGAGCTGGATGTTATGCCTAAAATAATCCCAATTCGCGATTTGAAAAATACGAGTGAAATTTCTCAAATGTGTCAAGAATCTGATGAGCCTATTTTTATTACCAAGAACGGATATGGAGACATGGTTCTCATGAGCATGAAAACGTATGAGGAAAAGATGTTTATGCTTGATGTCTACGAAAAGCTGAATGCAGCTGAAAAACAATTGGCGGAAGAAAAAGTTCTTGATGGCGAATCTTCATTAAAAAGCATAAGAGAAAAATACGATGTATAGATTGATTGTCACAGAACTTGCTCATCAGGATTTAGATAATATTGTTTCATACATTGCAGTTCAGCTGGCAAATCCAACAGCTGCTTCTGATTTCCTTGACGAGGTTGATAAGTGTTATGCTCATCTAAGAAATAACCCTGTAATGTATCCTAAGTGTCAAGATAATCGATTGGAGAAGGAAGGTTATCGAAAGGCGGTTATAAAGAATTATATTCTTGTCTATAAAGTGGACGAAGGCGCAGAAAAGGTAGTTATTTTACGCTTCTTTTATGGAGCACAAGACTATAATAAATTAATATAGAAACATAATATAATCGAAAGCAACTCTTATCTAGGTTGCTTTTTTCTATGCTTTATATATAAATAACAATGCAGTTACCAAGGAAATACGAAATAAGAGATTTTTCAACTGAATCATTCTATAAAGATCGAGATAGATGGAAGAAGCAAATAATTAGGAACAACATACCAATGTAGAATAACCCCTGGCCAACGGCTAGGGGTAACACATTCCTATATAGGCACAGATAAATGGTCAACTTTTTGGGAGTTCAGTTCTCGTTCAAAGTCTTCGCAAACCTCGCTATACACGGATCTCTCCATCATGCTTATCATACATTATGCAACGGTGTCGTTACTAGGCACGTGCGCTTTTTCCCCGGCAAGTTTTGAAAATTTCTTCTCCTGTTTCGAGTAATTAGTTTTTTGTTGCTCAAGATAAAGTTTCATTTTTAAATGCCAATCCACCTTTTTTGTCGGCAACAATCTTCATGATTGAGGGTGTAGGCACCGCATTGTGTAATAGGTGAAGTTATTGCATACCTCCCTTAGGGGCGAATTCGTGATGTTTGCATCACGTATAACAGTCTATGCTAGATAGCATAACATGAACACGGCATGTGCCCAAAATATGATACGAAACCTGAATTCAACAAAGTATGGAAAGATGTATAAATCAAATGGCAAGTTTGATTTATCGTACGCAAAGTAGACATTTTACGCTGTAACCGATTGTTCGTGACCTCATACAGTAGCTTTACTTGTAAATCAAGACTAATTGGGGCGTAAATTCCCCAGAAACAAATGGATAAGACTTTCAGCCGTTTGGAAATAATATACGGGAAGCCGCAAAGGCAGAAGTTTGAAGTACATCTAAAAGTTACAGATGAAAATCCAAGATGGAGGATTTCGCATGAATAAGCGTTTAAAGATCAATATCCTTTTCTTCGCAGTAATATTGACATTAACTGCATGCACACCGGGAGCTACACAAGGCCAACAAACACAAAAAGGTCAAGTAAACGTCGATCAACAGAAAAACAAAGCGTCAGAGCCTCCTTGGATCGCTTCTAAAAATACAACACGTATTAACAACAGTGATCCTTTTCAAACGGCCGTATTGGTGTCCAAAACGGTTTGGATGGCGACAAACGAAAAGAACCAGCCCGGTGGTGTTATTCTGGCCAACCCAGAAGATTGGCAATCCGCACTAGTAAGTGCAGATTTAATTCATCATCCGAATAATGGCCCCGTATTATTTGTGAATAAGAATAATGTGCCAGAGATTACGAAAAATGAATTAAAAAGGCTCAATCCTGTAGGATCGACTTTGAATAACGGAACACAAGTTATTTTGGTCGGAAATCTGGATCAAAATGTTGAGCAGGAAATCAAAGGAATGGGCTTTAAAATAGATTGGATTAAGGGTGAAGGTCCCGCAGCTATCGCTAAAACAGTAGATGATTATTATGCAAGAATTTCACAGGGCTATCCACAATCTGTAATTATAGGCTCTCTGGATAGCCAAGAATATTCACTGCCGGCAATTAACTGGATTGCACACATGCCTGAGCCGCTACTGTATGTAACAAAGGATGAGATTCCAACGGATACAATAGAAGCATTAAAGCTTAGAAATGGAAAGGCATCTATTTATTTATTGGGACCAAAGAGCATTATATCCGAAAATGTTGAAAAACAATTAGGACAGTACGGAAAGGTCGTTCGGATCTCTGGAAACGACCCTTATGAAAATGCCGTTGCATTTGCTAAATATAAAGACCCCGAGACCGGATTTGGATGGGGAATCACTTCACCGGGACATAACTTTTCGTTTATTAGTCTGAATACAGCATCATTGGCTCTCGCAGCAGCGCCTTTCTCACATCTGGGCAAACATGCTCCTATTCTTTGGACTGATAAGGAGAAGATGCCGGACACTGTCATGGATTACATGATGACGGTTCAACCCAAATATAAGAAATCTCCAACGGAAGGGCCGTATAACCATTCTTGGTTAGTCGGCGATGAACAATCGTTGAATAGGGCTGCACAAGGAGAAATTGACGATATGCTGGAGATCATTTCTTCCACAGGCGAAGGACATGGGCAACATGAGGGAAATTCTAAAAACGGCATGTCGGAAATGCCGGCTATGGGTCATTAGATGTTAAATAAAAGGACTTACTTGCGATTGTCTTCATCGCGGGCGAGTTGAACAGGGAAAAGAGGAAAAGTCATGTTCCATTACACTGTTAAGACAGCAAAAACGCCTAAAGAAGCAATTTCAGCCCTTACTGAAAACCTAAAGGAAGAAAAATTCGGTGTCCTCTGGCAATTAGATATGCAGGAAAAACTTCATGAGAAAGGTGTTGATTTTGACAATACTTATCATATTCTTGAAGTATGCAATCCAAATGAAGCCAAACGTGTGCTTTCAGAAAATGCTTTGGTTGGTTATTTCCTCCCATGTAAGCTTGCCGTTTATGAAGAGAGCGGGAGTACCCGGATCGGCTTGCCGAAGCCTACGGCTTTAATCGGACTTGTAGAGAACGATGAACTGATGGCTATCGCTTCAGATATCGAGAAGCGGCTTATAGCCTGCGTGGAAAAAAAGCCGTTAATCCGCGATATCCAAAGGACGTTGTGATTAACGCCTCTGGTCTGAAAATATCATTAGCTATAAGGTACGTCTAGACACTGCCTCCGGGTATGTGTCATTTTTCATTGAAATTTAGTGTTTTTGGTATGAGAAAAATGGACTTAAAAAAAACTACTGTTCGAAAAAATAGTGACATAAGGGACGGATTAATGAACTGGATGATGGATGGTATGTTCGGAATGTGAATCGTCATGTTTATTGGAATGGCTTTGATTATTGCGGTATCCGGATTTACTGTCTATATCGTTATTAGAAAATTGCTTCAGCGCAAACACCCGAATTTGCGGATAATAATGATTGACAATTACCATAGGGGGGTATACTATAAATACAAGGAGGTGCAATTTAGTGGAAATCATACAAACTGGGGTTACAGATGTTCAAGAACATTGTTGTTCGAGTTTAGATGAACGGAAAAGTCATCATTCCAGTAAAACGAAAGCTGCACTAACAGCTCGATTAAATCGGATTGAAGGACAGGTCCGAGGTATAAAAGGGTTAATCGAAAAGGATACTTATTGTGATGATGTTTTGAATCAAATTGCCGCGGTTCACTCCGCTCTGAACGGCGTAGGAAAACTGTTATTGGCCGAACATTTAAAAAGCTGTGTTGTGGAACGAATACAAGATGGTGAAGTCGAGGTTATTGAAGAACTATTGAAAACAATGAATACTTTAATGAAGTAAATTTCAAATAAAGGAGACCCGTAACATGCAAAATCAAACATTGAAAGTGGAAGGCATGTCTTGCAATCATTGTGTAAATTCTATTGAAGGAGCACTGCGAAATATTGGGGTAACCGCAAAAGTTGATCTAAAAAATGGTACAGTTCAGGTTCAGTATGATGAAAATAACGTTAATCTTGAGAAAATCAAACATGAAATTGAAGAGCAAGGCTATGATGTGGTTTGAAATTTAACGAAGTAGTCACTCGCATCGAGTGACTATTTTCCATCATTTTTTTACTCAAAATTATACCCCCCATGGGTACATGAAAAGGTGACTACAGATGGAATCCAATCAAATCGAATTGAAGCAAAGTTCCCTGCAAATTACTGGTATGACCTGCGCCGCGTGTGCGAATCGTATTGAAAAAGGCTTGAATAAGTTGGAAGGGGTTAAAGAGGCCAATGTTAATTTCGCGATGGAGCGGGCGACGATAACGTACGATCCTACAGTAATGGATCTTTCAAAAATGGAACAAAGCATACAAAAACTGGGGTACGGGACGGCAAAGGAAACAATCGACCTGCAGCTTAGTGGTATGACGTGCGCAGCCTGTGCAAACAAGATTGAAAAATCGCTTAACAAGCTGCCGGGTGTTACGAATGCAACTGTCAACTTTGCGATGGAAACAGCTCATGTGGAATATAGCCCGACGGAAGTTACTGTCGCCGATATGCAGAACCAAGTAGAAAAACTAGGTTATAAAGCAATGCCAAAACAAGCTCAAAGTAATTTGGAGGAACATCGGCATCAAGAGATAATACATCAAAAGCGTAAGCTATTCATTTCAGTCCTATTAAGTTTGCCGTTGTTGTGGTCGATGGTTAGCCACTTTTCATTCACATCGTGGATCTGGATGCCTGAATTATTTATGAATCCGTGGTTCCAATTGGCACTTGCCACCCCAGTCCAGTTTTATATCGGAAAGCAGTTTTATGTGGGTGCCTTTAAGGCTTTACGTAACAAAAGCGCCAATATGGATGTGCTTATTGCACTAGGAACGTCTGCAGCCTATTTCTATAGTTTGTATTTATCGATTGTGTGGGCATCATCTGCGGATGCTGCACATCATGGACCGGATCTGTATTTTGAGACAAGCGCCGTATTGATTACATTGGTTGTTCTCGGAAAACTATTCGAATCTCAGGCGAAGGGACGAACGTCCGAAGCGATCAAAAAACTTATGGGCTTACAAGCCAAAACCGCGCTAGTCGTGCGCGATGGACAGGAACTGACCATTCCGGTTGAAGAAGTAGTGACCGGAGATATCGTACTTGTGAAGCCGGGTGAGAAAGTTCCCGTAGATGGAGAAGTGGTCGAGGGAACGTCATCCGTAGATGAATCGATGTTAACCGGAGAGAGTATTCCCGTAGAGAAAAACGTAGGCGACTTTGTCATTGGAGCGACCGTTAACAAGAACGGAAGATTGAGAGTAAAGGCAACAAAAGTCGGTAAGGAAACAGCGCTGGCTCAAATAATTAAAGTTGTGGAAGAAGCACAAGGTTCGAAAGCGCCGATCCAACGGGTAGCGGATCGCATCTCCGGCATCTTTGTACCGATTGTAGTCGCCATTGCGGTTTTAGCCTTTGGGGTTTGGTACTTCATTGTAACACCAGGCGATTTTGCCAGTGCATTGGAAAAATCGATAGCTATCCTTGTTATCGCTTGTCCGTGTGCGTTAGGTCTTGCAACGCCAACCTCAATTATGGCGGGCTCCGGTCGTGCAGCAGAGATGGGCGTTCTGTTCAAAGGCGGAGAACATTTGGAATCGACGCATAAAATCGAGGCGATCATCTTGGACAAAACCGGCACGATTACAAAAGGTGAGCCGGAATTGACCGATGTATGGGTCGATAATATGGAGGAATCGGATTTCCTGCGCCTAGTCGGTGCAGCTGAGAAGAGTTCGGAACACCCGCTTGCGGAGGCGATCGTGTCAGGTGTTAAGGGGAGAGGTCTGGAACTTCCCGAAGCTAGCGAGTTTGAAGCCGTCCCGGGATACGGCATCCGCGCTGTTGTAGAAGGAAAGGTGATCTTGGCCGGTACCCGCCGTTTAATGGCCAAGTATGGCGTAACTGCGGAGCAGGCGTTCGATCAGATGTCGAAGTTAGAGCAGGAAGGGAAAACAGCGATGCTTATTGCGATCGATCAACAATATGCCGGAATAGTAGCCGTGGCTGATACGATTAAAGAGACTTCAAAAACGGCTGTTGATCGCCTCAAGCGGATGGGACTAGAAGTAATCATGATTACGGGGGACAACGAGCGGACGGCTCGGGCCATTGCATCGCAAGTCGGTATTGATAATGTGTTGGCCGAAGTGTTGCCAGCGGGAAAAGCGGAAGAGGTCAAGAAATTACAGTCGCAAGGCAAAAAGGTGGCGATGGTTGGCGACGGTATCAACGACGCTCCAGCCCTGGCACTGGCGGATATCGGGATGGCGATCGGTACTGGAACCGATGTAGCCATGGAAGCAGCTGATGTAACATTGATGCGTGGTGATTTAAATAGTATACCTGATGCGATATTTATGAGCCGTAAGACAATGCGGAACATTAGGCAGAATTTATTCTGGGCTCTTGCTTATAACTCCGCTGGAATCCCGATTGCGGCAATTGGCTTGTTGGCGCCATGGGTGGCTGGAGCGGCAATGGCGTTCAGTTCCGTTTCCGTAGTGTTAAATGCATTGAGATTGCAGAGAGTGAAAATTTAAGTTTGAACTAAGCTTCATATATATTGAAAAGGGAGAGTGAAAATCAAATGGCTTTTCAGAAATTTGCCGTAACACCTGGGTTTGGAGTGGGTGGTACAATATTTAAGCCTAACCAGCTTGCATTGCTAGGTTCCATCGTAGGGGAAGATGCCCAGATTGAAATGACGACATTCAAGCAGCTTTATGTGGCATTGCAAGAAGAACGTGTGCAAGAAGTGCAGAAACAATTGCAGGAAGCAGGCTTGGAGATTCACCCTGCAGGCTTTTATTCGAAAAGTTTAATTGCATGCAATTTTTGCAGAGGAGCAGAGGATGCAGGGTTGGATGTAGCCGAAACACTCGATAAGGCAATTGTCGGTCATCCAGTTCCCAGTCCATTGAAGATTGGTTATGCAGGTTGTGCGCTCGGTACGAGCGAGCCTTTACTAAAAGACATTGCTATCGTGAAAATGAAAGATAGATATGATCTCTATGTTGGTGGCGATGCCAAAGGTTTGAAGGCGCGGCTTGCGCAGTTGTTAGTACCTGGCCTTAGAGCAGAACAGCTTATTCCTGCAGTCACCCGATTGATTACAGACTTTCAGCAGAACGGAAAAAAGAAAGAGACCTACGCCAGATATGCGGAACGTATATCGCTGGAAAAATTACGAGAAGTTGCTGAAGCAGCTTAATATTTCAGAGGGGACTACTAGTGAAAGAACAGTATAAGGTTGGTGCTGAGCGGTATTTTAGGAAAATCCAATTTAGTTATATCTTATAATCGCTGTATAAATAAAGTAAATGGATGCCAAGGAAATAGTATAGCAGTCCGAAGTTATTTTAACTTTGTACTGCTATACTGTAATTCTTAGATAAAAACTAAAGCGATATGCATTTTCAAAATATTACAAAGGATATTTCAAGGATCTTAAGATCTTGACATTGCACTTTTTAATACACTACAATAAGTAGTGTATTTTTTCAATTCCGTTCATGAAAAGGAAAAGTTCAGTGAAAACATTCTATCATTTTTTTCTTCTATTCGTCTCGTTCATATTCGTTTTTCAAAATACGGTATATGCAACGAAAGATGATCAGCATTTTTCGCTCAACAGCGAAGCTGCTATCTTAATTGACGGAGCAACAGGCACCATATTGTATGAAAAAGAAAGTAATCGCTTAATGTATCCCGCAAGTATCACGAAAATCGTAACAGGGATAATAGCTATAGAAGAGGGCAATTTGGACGATATTGTAACCGTTAGCGAAACAGCTAGAAATGTTATTGGTACGAGAGTTTATTTACTTGAAGGGGAACAGGTTACATTATTAAAACTTGTCCAAGGACTGCTTATTAATTCAGGCAATGATGCGGGAACAGCGATTGCGGAATATTTTGATGGAAGTGAAGCCCAATTTGCAGAACGTATGAATCAATTTGTCAGGGATACGGTTGGAGTTAAGAACACAAATTTTCAAAACCCGCATGGGCTATTTGATGAAAAACATCAAACAACTGCTTATGATATGGCAATTATTACGCAATACGCGATGAAAAACCCGATATTTCGTTCCATCGTTGGAACAAAGGAAATGGAGTGGATCGGGAAAGGATGGGAAACAACACTCTATAATCATAACAAACTACTATGGCGATACGAAGGAACAACAGGTGTAAAAAACGGATATGTGAGTCAGTCCGGAAACACGTTGGTTGCCTCTGTCAAGAGAGGGAATTCAGAATGGATTGCCGTTACCTTGAAAGCCGATTCGTCAGAATTAGCTTACGGTGATATGGTAAAATTGTTCGACTATGGATTTGAACATTTTCAAACCAATAAGATTACTTTAAATCCCTCAGCATTTGAGTCTTATATCGACCGTTTTGTAATCCCGGAACAATTAATCTTTACAAGCGATAAAGACGAAAAATTTGATATCCAGATCGATGATTCTGCTTTCCTAATCGTTGTTTTGAACTTTGACGGAAAAAAAATATATTCAAAAGAATTGGAAATCAATAATAATAAAGAACTTAAACGAGATAATACGGAAGATCCTTCAATTGAAAAAAAGGCAGCATCATCCCCATTCAGCACCAGTATAACATTTATGTTTATGTTAATTCTTACGGTCGTTATTCTAATCTTAAGGAAAAAGAGAAAGCAAAAAAAATTATCTAAACAAATTTTCGAAAATTAGAGAAAAATCCAAATAAAAAAAGAGGGATAACTGAAAGGGGGACAACCGTCCCCCTATCTCAGTCAAGCTGCCATTTTTCTGCATTCTTCAGCGCATTTTCTGCAAAGTTCGGCGCAGTGTTGGCAGTGTTCGTCTTTAAACTTCGCACATTCCGCCGCACAAGCATCACAAATGCTTGCGCAGATATTACAGATTTGTTTGGCATAGGGACTGTTACGTGACATGAATTGAGATGAGATTGAGCAAATATCTGCACAATCCCGCAGCAACTGAATGCATTGAATTCTTGCCTGCACATCCGGTTCATTCAAACACGCGGTTAGGCAATGTTCACAAGCTTGTACGCAGGCATTACATGTGTCGATACAAGATTGGTGATGCTGTGCAGTATGCGTTGTGACTGGCATGGAATAACACTCCTCCTTATATCGTTGGTTACTTCTTGATGTATAATTCCCAAATGATACATCTATATTCGTGAGGGCAGAGAACCATCTTCCTTTCATTTAATTAATCCGGAAAGATATTATAAAAACATCACCCCTTGCTTGGTTTTAAGGTCATCACGATTTGACCAAACTGTTAATATTAACAGGATTACCTTATGAAGGGGAACTATGTCATTGAAGCGAAGCGATCGTAAAGATATGCTGATTACATTTTCATCGGCTTTTGCTTTTTTAGTATATGAAGTATTCCTCTCCCGTTTTTTTTCGGTGATACTGGATTATAACTTCGTCTTTTTAACGATTTCCCTGGCAACATTAGGAATCGGTCTTGGCGGGTTTTTAGCCTACAAATCTTCAGGATTCGTCTTTAGAAACCGCAATGAATGGTTAGGGCTATTTGCTATCCTGTTGATTATTTCAGTTTTAACAATATATGTGCTTCCTTATCAGAATATATGGTTCTATTCGGCTGTAGCACTTTTACCTTTTTTCGCGGGTGGTTCGTTGCTTGCCGCAATCATGCAGGGGCAACGTGAAAATATTCGGACGATATATTTTTTCGATTTAGCCGGTGCCGGAATTGGTGCGGTATTTTCTATATGGTTAATGGATGTACTAGGTCCGATCGAAATGGTCAGTCTAATATCAGCGGCGCTAGTGTTCATTAGTTTTGTTTGCAGCGTCAAAACCGCTGCAAACCCATTAAAATATATATATATAACGGGTCTTGCTATCTTGATTTTCAACTTAGTTCAACCTTTTACTAACTTTCTTCCATTTCGTGCTTACCAAACGAGCCCGGCAAATTTGTTTTTAGGTGAAAAAGACACTCACATTGTTTATTCGGATTGGAATTCATTTTCTCGCACAGATGTATACGACGCGGGAGATGGGCAATTGTTATATATCACGATCGATGGCGGAGCAGTATCGCCAATTTCGAAATATACAGGCGATTTGCAGCAGGTCGATTATTTGCGATGGACAACGAGTTTTCTTGCTTTTCAAGATGTTACAAAAGAACGGGTCTTAATTATTGGTGCTGGCGGGGGACAAGAAGTCCTGACTGCAAAAATGGCCGGTTTTGAGCAGATTGAGGCAGTCGATATCAATCCAGGAAGTTTTCGGGCTGTTGAGGCAATGTCATCTTTTTCAGGCAATGTATTTAAACAGCCTGGCGTTAGGGAAATTGTATCCGATGGCCGTAACTATATCCGGCAAACCCAAAATCAGTATGACTTAATTTACTTATCGTTGGTAAAAAAGGAGTCAGAAAACGCTTTGGGTATGACCTTAACAGAAAACTATATGTTTACAGTTGAAGCGGTAGGAGAATATCTAAAGAAGTTAAAGCCGGGCGGAAGACTTGCCTTTCTGCTTCATAACGAAATGGAATTGGCGAAGGTTATGACTGCTGTTGAAAAATCCCTTAAAAGCGAAGGGGTTACCAACAATCGAATAAGTGATCACATTGCAGTGATTGGTACGTTTCAGCATCTTGGACACGAGGTTTGGGGTATGGGGGGAAGCGTGATAACACGGCCTCTGTTGATCATTAACAAGCGGCCGATTTCGTTAATGTTAGCCAACCGTTTAAAATCGGAAACGGAGAGCATACAGCAAATTCCGATTCACATTCCTCATGTAAATGATCAATACTCTTCGTTAAGTAAGTTATTAGCCGATCAGAAAGTCAACTTGGCTGCGAATAGCGACGATATGCCGTTCTTTTATAACAAAACAGGAAAAATCCCCTATTCGTTTATTTGGATCGTAGTTCTGACATTTTTGTTCGTATTTGTCTTTGCTAGAATAACGAAAAACGGATACGGAGGGACCGCCTATTTTTCAGGTATTGCCATCGGTTTTATTATCATTGAAACAACGCTTGTGCAACGGCTTATTTTACCGTTAGGCCATCCTACGTTGTCTTTTGTATTGGTTCTGGGTATTTTACTGATTGCCGGTGGAATCGGGAGTTTGTTATCCGGGATATGGTTCAATGGACAAACGAAACGATTTGTCCCTTTACTGATAATAACAATTCTTGCGATAGGAGTGAATTCGGGAATTACTTGGTACAATGAGCAAATGTTTTATTTGCCTTTGATTTATCGAATAGCAGTTGCAGCGATATTGTTATTCCCGCTGGGCTTTTTTATGGGTATGCCCTTTCCTTATGGTTTAACTCAAGTTTCGGAACGGCAGACGGCGGTAAGTTGGGCGATAAACGGATTGATGACAGTAGCCGGTTCCCTTCTTTCCGTAATGATTTCCATGACAATGGGATTTACCGTTGCAATGATGATCGGGGCCGCTGTTTACGGATTGCTATACATTGTGCATCCGAAATTGGTTTATAAATAAGTGAGAACAGGTAGTTACAATTATCCAAATATATACTACAATATGTAGTGTATTAAATTTTTAAATTTATTATGAGTGGTTGTACAACGGGAGAGGCAGAAAGTATGTTGAAAACTCTGAAGTACATATTTGCAACAATATTAGTCATCGGCCTTGTTATGACAAGCGCGTTCTTTACGTTGTTATTGTATTTAAAGATAACTGATCAGGAGTTTTTGATAGGTTCTAATCCCGATGACATGCGACAATCCGTCGCTATCTTAACTGAAAATAAAGATGATTATAATGAAAGTGATAATGTTGATCAGAAAAAAGAAAAGCTCGAATCGGCCTTTATTGACGCACCTGTCGTTCTTCAGTTACCCGAACTTTATAACGGATGTGAAATTGCAACATTAACGATGATGTTCAATTTTTACGGCATCGATAAAAGTAAAATGGATTTGCTTCCCGAACTAAAACAGGATCCTACGCCTATTGAGTATAATAAAGACGGAAGCATCCGCTATTGGGGAAACCCGAATTTAGGTTTTGTAGGAGATATAACAGGCAAGAAAAAAGGATACGGTATTTATCACACGGCATTATTTGAATTACTTATCAAATATATTCCAACCGGAATTGATTTTACCGGAAAAGACTTTGATGAACTGGAGCAACAAGTATCTGACGGTTTTCCGGTTCTGGTTTGGACAACCGTTTCATACACGAAGCCGTCTGAAAAGCAATGGATGGTGTGGGATTCCCCACTTGGGCCGATCCGGACGACGTTTCAAGAGCATACGGTGCTCTTGGTCGGTTACGACAATGATCATGTGTTTATAAACGACCCGCGAAAAAATCAAAAAGGAATTAAAGTCGATAAGAAACAATTTATTGAGAGTTGGGAAGCCTTAGGAAAACAGGCGCTATCCTACAGAGTAGATTAATTGCGAGGATGATAGGGTATGAAGAGCATTTTAATAGTCGATGATGAGGAAAAAATCCGCGATGTCATTAGTTCTTATTTGGTAAAGGAGGGGTACAACGTCGTTGAGGCGGGAACGGGTATAGAAGCCTTATCGTTTATCGAATCAACGGCAATCGACTTGGTCATACTGGATTTGATGCTTCCGGATATTCCTGGAGAAGAAGTATGCCAAAAAATTCGTCAGCAAAGCTCCGTTCCCATTCTTATGCTTACCGCAAAGGTTTCAGAAAATAATCGGATACAAGGTCTTTCGCTTGGTGCAGATGATTATTTGATTAAGCCTTTTGATGTTCGAGAGTTGGTTGCCAGGGTTAGGGCAATCCTTCGACGTTCCGATGACAGTTATTTACTTGCTGATCGCGTCTCTTTTAACGATGGCGAGCTTATTATCGATGTTTTACGCCATGAGGTATATTTAAATGGAGCTCCGATTGTGTTAACTCCGAACGAATATAAACTGCTGATGGTTTTAGCCCGACATCCTCAAAGACATTTTACAAGAGAAGAATTGGTGGAAAAAGTGTATGGTTTTGATTATGCGGGGGATGTTCGGTCCATTGATCAGCATGTTAAAAATTTACGTCAAAAAATTGAGCCGGATCCTAAAAAACCGGAATATATCGTTACCCTTTACGGTGTTGGGTATCGCTTTATGGGTGGTACTAGATGAGAAAAACCGGATTGCGTGCCCGCCTTTCCTTCATTTTTATTTTTACGGTGGCAGCCATACTCGTATTCGTTAGTATAAGTCTTATATTTGAGACGCATTATCACTTCTTGATGTATCAGAACCAGTCGATGGGAATGACTCACGATTTTTCTCAGCTTATTTATCATTTAGAACAAGCATTGATTCAATCCATCGTTTGGACATTTTTGGTAGCGCTTCTTTTGACCATCGGTATTAGCTTATATATAGCGAAACGAGTATCTGCGCCGCTGATCACAATGAAACATGTTGCGGAAAAAATGACACATGGACATTTAGAATCAAGGTCAAACATTAAAGGAAATGACGAGTTGGCGGATCTGGGAGCCTCATTAAATCGACTTGCAGAACAATTGCAAAATCAGGAACATTTGCGCAAAATAATGACTCAAGATATTGCACATGAATTGCGTACTCCGCTTGCAACGTTAAAAAGTCACATGCAAGCATTCCAAGATGGAGTTTGGCAACCGACACCGTCGCGGATTCAAGCCTGTTATGAAGAAATCGAGCGATTAATTCGTTTGGTTGCTGATTTGGAGCAACTCACACATATAGAATCCTCCCAATTTCGATTATCTTTGAAACAAGAAGACATAAGTAAGTTGATCCAACATGGAGTAAGCGTGGTATCAGCTGCCTACATGCAAAAAAATGTTCAACTCATAGTCAAAAGTGCTCCCTCAATCATCATACAGGTTGACAAGGAACGTCTTATTCAAGTTCTTGTTAATCTGTTAAGCAATGCTTTGGAATTTACCCCGGAAAATAGATATGTGGAAATAAAAGCGACGGATAAGGGGGAAAGTGTTCTTATCACTGTGAGTGATACTGGATCAGGTATTTCGCCTAAAGATTTGCCATATGTTTTCGAACGGTTTTATCGGGGGGACAAATCGCGAAATCGAAAATCCGGGGGTGGAGGTATTGGTCTTACAATCGTGAAAAAAATAGTCGAAGCCCACCATGGATCGGTATGGATTGAAAGCAACCATGGAACTATTGTTTATATTCAACTTCCTAAAAATTTGGATTAGTAACTGAAGGAGAAGAGATAAATATGGCCAGTAAGAAAAAAGGATCTTCTTTGAGTATAGGGTGGGTATTTTCGATCGTTATGATTGGAATTTTAGGCGTGGCTGTCTGGGGAATCATAAATAGGACAAGCTCAGCGGACGAGTTAAAACCCGGCTCGGCAACGCATCCTCATGTCTTTAGCTATTCTGCAGATGAATCAACTGTCTGGTTAGGAACGCATACAGGTGTTTATGAATATAACAACGGGAAATGGTTACGCACATTACAACCTTTGCAAAGTAACGACGTAATGGGACTGGAAATCGATCCAACAAATCCGGAAAAAATGATAGTTTCCGGTCATGGTTTTGTTAAGCGATCATTAGACGGTGGAAAGACTTGGGATGTGGCCGAAGACGGGCTACCGAATAAACAAAAACCAAATGAACCGGATGCGCACCTTTTGGCCATGGATACAAATAACCCTGAGCATCTTTATACAATGCTTGCTGGTCCAGGAGACAATCTGTATGAATCCAACAACGGTGGGAATACCTGGACGAAGGTAGGTGTTATTCCTCAAGCTGCATATTCTATAGCAATTGCACCCGGTCAATCTTCATCCATTATTGCCGGCACAGAAAGCGGGCTGTACCGTTACGATATAATGGATAACAATATAAAAGAGACGAAGATCGGTAATGAGCCGACATTTCAAATTTTTATTACGCCAACCGGGGAAATCATTACTATGAATGAAAGCAGATTTCAAAGATCGAACGACTTAACAACTTGGAAGCCAATGCTAGTCGATTTGAATGGAGAAATGCCGCTTGGGATCAAAGGTTCGAAGAAAGACGCCAACCGTCTGTTAATTGTGACTGAAAGGTATTCGGTATATGAAAGTAAAGACGGTGGTGAGAGCTGGGCGAAAACAAAATAACAACCTGCAAAAAACAGCCTGATTTTACGCTAATTTAAGGCGTAAGATCAGGCCATTTAAGGTTATTCAGGCTTATTGCCGGCATTCGGATCAGGTACAAAATCGCTCTTATAGTCGGTATATTGCAAATGCGTAACCATACCTGCTGCAGCATGGTGAAGTTCGTGACAGTGGAACATCCAGTCTCCTGGATTATCCGCAACAAAAGCCACTTCGTATTCTTCTCCTGGTTTCAAATTAAGTGTGTCTTTCACGATGGGTGAGCCTTCTATAGGCTTACCGTTCTTGCTAAGAACTTGGAAGAAATGACCATGAAGGTGCATGGGATGATCGTCGGTCTTGGAATTATTGACTAATCGGACTTTGACGAGGTCTCCCTTTTTGACTTTGATTTTCTCAGTGTCGGGATATGTTTTTCCATTAATCGTATAGACCTGCTGTCCACTCTGTTGATCCGTATTCAGATCCATCGTGTACTCTAAATCATATTTTTGGTCCAATGTGAACACTGAATTTGATGATTGCCCATAACGTGTCAAATCAAGGATTGGCAGCGCGGCAGTTTCGTTTGGCTTGTCTGTATCTGCGTTTGCGCCTTCGTAGGCAATGATGGCCTTCATGCCTTTCACACGCGGATCATCTCCGTGATCTTCGATATACCATTGCCCGGGGTTGTTCGCTTCAAATTCGAGATCGTAGCGTTCTCCCGGAGCAATCGAAATGACCTGATCATTGATAGAAGCAGGATTGTTGATCGGTTGTCCGTCAGTAGAGACGACTTTAAATTCGTGCCCATGTAAATGGATATTATGCGAAAGTAATCCAGCGTTAACGAGTCGAATGCGAACTTTTTCGCCCTTTTTCACTATAAGTTTATCAATCGAGTCTCCCGACTTCCCATTGATTGAATATATATCGTACATACTCATATCATGACCTTCAGCCGAAGAACCGTGAGCATCATCACCCATATTTCCATGGTCCATGTTATTTTCACTCGATGCCTGGTCTTTTGAAGAATCCATATTCATGTTGCTATGATCCATCGATGACATATCCATGTTCATGCTGCTATTGTCCATTGATGACATGTCCATATCGCCCATGCTCATCCATTCATCTAAAACTAACGTATAATCCCGATCCACTTTCTCATCTGTTCCTTCAACAATAAACGCACCGTAGAGGCCCTTATCCACTTGATTAGCACCGTCTTGATGAGAATGGTACCAGTAAGTGCCGGGAACAGTAGCTTTAAATTCATAGACAAATGACTTCCCAGGTTGTACAGCATTTTGAGTTACACCCGGAATGCCGTCCATTTCGTTGGGAACAGGTAAACCATGCCAATGTATCGTAGTGGGTTCAGGCAAATCGTTTTTTAATGTGATTTTGACGGTGTCGCCTTGTTTAACACGAAATTCGGGGCCTGGCACAGAGTTATTAAATGTCCATACAGGCAACGTTTTTCCAGGAGTGATTTCTAAATTGCTTGTTTTTGCGGTAAGCGTAAATTCCTTCCCCTTTAAGGTTGTCATCTTTGATGTTTTATCTTGTGTATTTACATTAGACTGATTGCTGCTATCCGTATTGGTCATACCGGATTGATTCATGTTCGAGTGATCCATTCCTTCCATCGAATCCTTCGAATCAAAGCAGGCTGTAAGCAAAACAGCAAGTATTGCAAAAACGAATACTAATTTAAAACGTGTACCAATCTTCATAATGCTTCCTCCCTATCCTCAATACTTTTGTCTATAACATTTATCACAAACTAATCATAATACATGATTATGTAGAACTTATGTAGGGAGGCCGGATTCATTTTTGCCCGATTTGTGAGCGATTGACACAGTGTATTTAATAGACTACAATTTGTAGTGTGGGGGGGCAGAAAATGACAAATGTGAAGAAGTTTAATGTGAATGAAGAAGGATTAAATCGTTTTTTCGGCCCACTCGAAGCCAAGATTATGAACATATTGTGGTTGTCCGATGGTATGAGTATCAAGGATGTGCAGTCAATTTTAAATCAGGAAAGTCCTATTTCGTTTAACACAGTGATGACCGTAATGAATCGATTGCTGGAAAAAGGGCACCTTAGTAAAGATACACGTGGAAAAGGCAGGAATAGGGTGACAGTTTTCGAACCTGTGCAAACGAAAGAACAATTTCTGCACGTACAAACTAAGGCGGTTACAGATGGCCTCATTCAAGAATTTGGTGATCTTGTTGTGGGACACATGATTGATGCGTTGGAGGATGCCGACTCTGAATTGATCAATAAATTATCGGATAAATTAAATCAACTGAAAAGCAGGAAAGATTTATGAATCCTGTATTCCGAATAAATTTCATTTTCGGTTCCTTGTTACTCGTCGGTGTTATGATTTTAGTACAAATGGGCCTATATATAGCGCATCAACTATGGGATGTTCGCCTTCCCTGGAACTTTTTCCAATATTGTATAAGTGCATTAAAGGAAGAAACCGTAGCCCATAATGTCATAAAATTTTTGATCAACGTGATCATTTTATATACGTTTGGGAAAATGATCTGGCGTCTTTACAAGCAATTACGTTTAACCCAAAAATGGCTCAGGGTGTTTCATAGCAAGAAACATACGAAACTTACCAAACAACTGAATGATAAGTATAAAAAGTGGGGGACAGAGTTCATTGTTGTTAATGATGAGAAGTTTATTGCTCTAACAATAGGATTCTTCCAGCCCCGAATTATTGTTTCAACCGGAGTATTGAGCATGTTTTCCAATCATGAAGTAGAAGCCATTCTGCTTCATGAGTGGTACCACTGCCGGAATCGTGACCCATTGAAAATGTTCCTGTTAGCTTTGATCCTTGACGGGTTAGGGTATATACCGACGATGAAGGCGATGGTACGTGATTTTAAGACATGGAAGGAATTGCTTGCCGACCGATTCGCCATTAAGCAAATGGGGACGGAGTATTATTTAGGCAATGTTCTACTAAAGCTATCAAAAGTAGGCAAGATGCAGCACTCTACTGCAGTTGCTTACTTTGCAGAAAATGCAATCAATTATCGAATTATGCAAGTTCTTGAACCGAAACAGCGGATCCATGTTCCCATGTCTGACTTTAAACCGTTGTTACTGACCCTATCTCTTATATTTATTATGAGTAGCATTATTTTAGGTGGGTGTTCGTAAGCCCGCCCTTTTCAAAACAATTTACACTACAATCAGTAGTGTGAAAAGGGAGGTAACCTTTTTGAATGCTGCAGATTTAAGCATTTGGCTTGTATTTGGCGCAGGTCTTTTATCATTTATTTCGCCCTGCTGTCTTCCATTGTATCCTTCTTATCTATCATACATTACAGGTATTTCTGTAAAAGATTTGCAAGAAGGTAAAGGAATGCTCCACCGGCAAGCGATGATGCATACGGTGTTTTTTATGATCGGTTTCTCAATTATTTTTATTGCTCTCGGTATCTCAGTTAGTTTCATAGGAAACTTATTTACTGATTATCAAGACCTGATACGCAAACTTGGAGGTATTATGGTCGCTGTTATGGGTCTGGTTATGCTTGGAGTTTTTACACCCAAGTTCTTAATGAAAGACGCGAGAGTTACTTTCAAGAACAAGCCAGTTGGTTATTTTGGTTCCGTACTTGTCGGGATAACGTATGCGGCGGGTTGGACACCCTGCGTCGGACCAATTTTGTCGGCGGTGATTATGCTTGGAGTGGCCAATCCGAATCAGGCAATTATCTATACCGTTGCTTACACAATTGGTTTTGCTATTCCGTTTTTCGTGATGGCATTCTTTATCGGACGATTAAAATCGATACTTAAATATTCAGGCATCTTGATGAAAATTGGTGGGGCCTTGATGGTATTGACCGGAATTCTGTTGTATACGGACCAAATGACAAAAATTACGATTTTCTTGATTCAGTTATTCGGTGGATTTACAGGATTTTAAAAGGAAGTAGTATGCTGGAAAATATAACTTTTTGAATATGGTAATGGAGAGAAGGAAAAGGATGAAAAAACAATGGATAGTGCTAGCGACTATTGTTGTTCTCACCGTTGCGGCTGTTTATCAATCGCCATCACCAAATAATAAGGAAGAACTGCCCAAAGTAGGGTATCGAGCCCCGCAGATTTCACTAACTGGACTTGATGGGAAGGCGTATTCTTTTGATGACTTGAATGGCAAACCCGTTGTTATTAACTTTTGGGCATCATGGTGCGGCCCATGCAGGATTGAGGCGCCCGATTTGGTGAGACTGTATGAAAAATATAATGAACAGATCGAGATTTATGCAGTAAACGTTACTGTCGGCGACAGTATTGATGGAGCAAAAGCTTTTGTGGAGGAATACGGTTTTGATTTCCCCGTTTTACTGGATCCGGAAGGAACAGTGTCTGGGCGATATCAGATCAGGCCAATTCCAACAACCTTTTTTGTAAATGGGAAAGGCGTCATTGTGGATCAGGTAATCGGAGTTGTAGATTCCCGAGATTTGGAAAGTAAATTTAAGCGACTTATTCGTTAGGGGGCAAAGGGTTATGCCGGAAATACTGCAATTTGGACCCTTAATGATTAAATTGGACTGGCTGCTGATGGGGTTTTCAGGAATGGTTGGCTACTATGTACTGCAAAAGCTAATCAAAAACTCCCCTTTCTATGATCGTCCAATTCTTGATAAGCTTTTCAATAGTTTTATTATCGTATTCTTCGTCTGGAAATTCAGCCCCTTGCTTTTCTCGCCGTCTATTTTATGGAGTAACCCGTATCGATTAATTACTATGATTGGTTCTTCAACGGGATTATGGATAGGAGTTACGGTTGCCGTATTTTACATGACCATAAGTATACGGCGATTGAAAGTTCCGGCTTTTTTTATTGGTGACCTGCTTGCTATTGGAACCATCACGTCAGTCCTCGTATACAGTTTGATTGGATGGCAATACGGTTCGGCTACTTCGTTGCCTTGGGGAATTTCGATTGAAAGCCCTCAGTTTAAATATCATCCTATCAATGTTTACATGCTGTTTATTACAGTTCCCATGCTCATTTACTTGTGGAGACAACGGTCGAAGGTCGGTTCGGGAAACATAGTTGTTCTGTTTTTAACTTATTTTGGTGCAGGCTTGATGCTAGTGTCGTTATTTAAGCCGAAAGCAATTTTTCTACTAGGGTTATCTGGACAACAAATCGTGTATTTGTTGATGATGGCAGCGGGATTTATATCTTCCATGTTCTTAAACAGATTGAAACATCATGAACAGACATCAATAAGCGAAAGGGATGAAGATCAACATGATGCCGCGTGGGTATTATCTTCTGATCCAGGAAATGCTGTTGCTGACCAAATCCGATCTGAAAATTCGAGCAAAGAGAACAGGACAATATTTTCAGATTAAACAAGATGCATTATCGTTTATACAAACAGAATGGTTTGAAGCGCTCTGCTTTGCGGTGGATTTAGACCCGGATGCGGTAAGGGACTGTTTTTTTGGGCGAACGCCTAATTTGCAAAACAATTATAGGGCAAGGTAGGGTATAGGATGAGAGTGATTCTTTTTTCGATTGGCGATTTCCAAGTTCGATCATATGGATTGGTCGTTGCTTTAGCCATCATGTTGGCCATGGGTGTGGCGTATTATTTAGCAAAAGGGACAACATATCGCAAACATATTCCAAACATGATGTTTTATGTACTAATCGGAGCAATCTTGGTTGCAAGAATTTGGCATGTGTTCTTCTTCCAATGGGACTATTACTCCAAACATTTAGTGGAGATACCTGCTATTTGGAACGGAGGTATTGCCATTCAAGGAGCGCTAGTAGGTGGATTTATCGCTGCGGCGATTTACGCCCGAGTGGCTCGGATTTCATTTTGGGAGCTGGCGGACACGATGGCGCCAGCTATTATATTTGGCCAGGCTATCGGTCGTATCGCTTGCTTTTTAAATGGAGATGCGTATGGATCACCTACAGGCTCAAGTTTTGGCATCGTTTATCCGGAAGGCACAATGGCATATGCCGAATACGGTCCGCAACCACTTTGGCCAGCCGAGATATGGGAAGGTCAGTGGGATTTCATTGTATTTGCGATTTTATTGATCATGAAAAATAAAACATGGCCTAAAGGGTTTTTGTTCTTATCTTATAACATCTTGTATGCGATCGGAAGGTTTATGCTGGAGTTTTTAAGAGGTGACTCTCCTAGATATCTTTTTAATTGGACAGCAGGACAATGGACGAGTGTAGTTGTGATTGTAATTAGTCTGGTAATCATGATGATCTTCACTTTAAGACAGAAACGAAAAGACCCCGAAGATCTTTCGCCCAAGTTAGAACAAATTCATTAAAAGGAGGGTCGCTTGTGATAAGAAATAAGTGGTTTGTCTTACTTGTATTGATTGTAGTTATGTTAGGAGCGGCCTCCATCAAGTTTTTAACAACGAACAAGTCCCTAGAAACTATACCTGAACTGCAAATCGTGGATACTAAGATGCTCACGAATATGATCAACAGTAAAAAAGATATGGTCATTGTCGATTTAAGGGAACCCGAATTATTTTCCAATAGTAGAGTACCCAACTCGATAAACATTCCTTTTGAGGAGATTCAGTTGAGGTATACTGAACTGCCTAAGGATAAGGAAATTGTCTTTGTGTGTCATACCGGTCGTATGGGAGTGGAAAGTGGGAACCTTTTGTTAGAGAATGGTTATAACCAGGTTTATAATCTTGACGGCGGTATGGCTAAATGGACGGGGGACCTCGAGAAGTAACTATCCGTTAAAATACGAGCACGTTAAGAAGGAGGACTAGCGGTTGAAAAACATTTATAAAGCAATTCTAATCCTTCTCATTGCCTCAGTCCTTGGTTCTTGTTCAATGATGGGAATGATGAATCGATCAGAACCCACAAGTGAAAAAAGACAACGGAAAGAAGTGGATATTAATCAGTTTTCAATACTTCCAATCGATGATACCTTTTATACAAGGCCTCAAATCGAAGGCGATAAGATCACATATAATATCGTTGCACAAACAAGAGGTCTCGTCGGGAATAAAACTAAACCTTTATTCCTATAACGGAACTGTACCCGGCCAAGAAATCCGTGTAAAAGTAGGGCAGCAGGTAGAAGTCAATTTGAAGAATGAGCTGGATCAGCCCGTAACCATCCACTGGCATGGATATCCTGTTCCGGTAGATATGGATGGAGTACCCGGGGTAACACAGAACGCAGTGAAACCTGGAGAGAGTTTTCAGTATTCATTTACAGCAACCGTTCCAGGCACCTATTGGTATCATTCCCATTACAAAAGTGCCGAGCAAGTGGATCTTGGGTTATATGGTGCACTGATCGTGGAGGGCGACCGGCAAACGGAGTTGGACCGAGATTATACGTTTATCCTGGATGAGATGAATAGTAAGGGAAAAGCAGGATCAAAGGGTATGATGGGAAGCTCCAATGATGATCTTTTCACTGTAAATGGCAAGTCTGGTGATTTGATTTCTGCGTACGAAATTCAAACGGGTGAGAATGTGCGGTTGCGTTTTATAAATGCAGGATATATAACCCATTATATGAACTTGGGTTCGATCGAATATAGAGTCGTGGCGGTTGATGGGCAGGCAGTAATGGATCCGCAAATAATCCAAAATAAGCTTTTGCCCGTTGGACCAGGGGAAAGATACGATGTGGAATTTACTGCGCCCGATAGCAGCTTTTTTATAAGAGAGATGTTAAATACGCCTGCTGCAGATGGATTAATCATTCCATTAATTAATAGAACATCCAAGAAAACATTGGATGAAACGGAGTATGACGGAATCTTTACATTGACTGGATCCGGGATTGCAACAGAATATGCTTCTCTTGCATCAAATAAATATGATCAAGAATACAAGATGGTGCTGTCGCATGGAATGAAAGGAATGGGGATGATCTATACAATTAATGGAAGGACATATCCTGATATCGATCCGCTTGATGTGAAGAGAGGGGATATTATTAAAGTAACATTAGAAAGCAAAGATATGATGTTCGATCATCCTATGCATTTGCATGGACACTTTTTTCAAGTATTAAGTAAGGATGGCTCACCGGTTGAAGACGGGGCGATCTTCAAAGATACACTTGTTGTAAAACCGGGCGAGAAGTATGAGTTGGCTTTCATTGCAAATAATCCCGGAGAGTGGATGTTTCATTGCCACGATCTCAACCATGCGAGTTCTGGGATGATGACATCAGTACTTTATGACGGGTATGCAATTCCGAGCCATATTGATCAATCGCAGCCGAGCGAGTAAGATTAGCGTGTTTCTACGGACATTAAGGAGTGGTCATCATTGAACGAATGTTGTCAATCATCATCGTTGGAAAAGTCGAATCTTAATTATTGCCCTATTTGTCAGCAAAAGGGCAAGAACGTTCCTCTTATTACACTCAAAGCAATGCTTATACCAAAAGCCTTAGAAACCATAGACAGTGAATTGATATACACATTCTGCTCAAATTCCTCATGTGAAGTAGTTTATTTCAGCAATGATCAAACTTACGTTTCAGACGACCTCAAAATATCTGTATTTCAGAAAAACAAGGCTTTGAATGTGCCGGTTTGCTACTGTTTTGGATGGACGAGAAAACGCCTAACGGAAGCAACTCTAAAAAACCAACGCCCCATAGAACATATACGCATGCAGGTACAAGCCAAGCGTTGTGGCTGTGAAGTTAATAACCCGCAAGGGTCTTGTTGTTTGGGTAATGTAACCTCATTTATACGCAGCATTAACACGGATAAAAATCCTACGTCTTAATATCAATATTGTTCTATAATGGATGAACACGAACGGCAGAGATCATTCCAGCCTCCTGATGGCCAGGCAATGTACACACTGCTCGGTATTCACCTGTTTTCTCCAGAGTGGCGATTACACTGCTTCTTTGCCCTGGTTTTGCATGGACATGAATATCAGTTCCGACAATTTCAAAGTCATGTTCAACATTTCCCGCGTTATACAAAATAATCTTTATTTTTTCGTTCGCATTCATGTGGATTGTGGATGGGGAAAATGAAAATTCATTCGCTATTATTGCGAGTTCATTTTTGGATAGGTCTGGTAAATTCTTCTCTAGTTGGTGTTCATGCGTAGCGTTAGGATCAGCTGTATTATTGTATTGTTTACCGTAGTAGTTATTGTGTAAATCGCTCCCTACACCCAAAATAATTATGACTGCAAACAAAACGATTACGGCAAACATAGAGACTGGTTTGGACAATAATGATGATCTTTTCTGTAAATGTTCTAGCTTTATTTCTCCCTGTAACATCAGAAATAAAAGAAACAGCACACCGGTACAAAGAACTGACATGATTTTTATGGCTGCAATTGTATATGATGTAGGGATCATGACCATAAACATTGTGCCCATCATGCCGCCCATGATACCCGATAAAAGTCCGTCCAATATGGCCATAATACTAATAGGGATTCCAGAAACTGTCCCGATGATTCCCCCGATTAACATACTAATTATTGTTGCATGAAAGATTTCACCCGGGAGCCATATAACGAGCAGCGTCCCTACGCCTAAACCGATTGTCATTCCCTGCACCATTGCAGCCATCATACCGGCCATACAGGATAAACGATGGCGGAAAACGATAATGAATCGAAGAATCCATATGGTTAAAACGGAATAAATACCCAGGAAAAAGAAAGTGTTCGTCATTTTTTGCCCTCCAGTAAATGATAGCTTGTATATTAAAAATATGTATGGAATGTCCTAAATATTAATGTGGAAAAAACTTGATTTCAACAACTTCTACACAGGGATCTCATAATTAGGAATTACAATTGAGTTATAAAAACTCATATAAGATAACCAAGAAAGGAAGTGAAGGTAAGATGAATTGGTACTGGTTGTTAATGCTTGTTTGTCCAATAATGATGATATGGATGATGAAAGGAATGCATGGCGATCATAAAGCCGGAAACTCAAATAACAGTCATTCTCTTGAACAAGTGACTAACGAGTTGAACGAATTAAAGGAACGGAATAACGAACTACATCGACAGGTTGAAAATTTGCAACAAAAACAGCATGTTTAAAATACGGAAGGGGCATATGCCTCTTCTTTGTATTTTTACATCGATTCTAAGCGCTATAACAAGGGACAAAAAAACTCCCTGGTTTGTAGCGCTTTTTCCATGTCGTGGAATTATACTCAAATATGGTTGAAGCCTTTTTTAAACACAGTCAAATTTTCATTTGAATGTATAAAAAGATCGTGCTATGATAATAATCAAATAAAGGTTTGATTGAAGGGGTGACGGAATGAGCAAAAAGGAAAAAGACACTTGTGATATTTACTGTTATGACGAACCCAAGGTTCAAAGGGTACAAAAATCGCTTGAAGGGCAAAATATTCACGGCATGGTCAAAATGTTTAAGGTATTAGCCGACGAAACACGTATGAAGATCGCCTTCGCCCTTTGTGAAGAAGATGAACTTTGCGTTTGCGACGTCGCGAATATTATCGGTTCAACAATGGCGACGGCTTCGCACCACTTACGGACGTTAAATCAACTTGGATTAGCGAAAAACCGTAAGGAAGGCAAATTAGTGTTCTACTCGTTAGAAGACGATCATGTTCGTCAATTGGTACAGTTAGCATCCACACATTCGGGGGATTTGATTACTAATGGCAAGTAATGTAGAAAATAACGCTATAAGTGAAGAAAATAAAAATGTTTTCCGCGTGCAAGGCTTTACATGTACCAATTGCGCGGGGAAATTTGAAAAGAACGTCAAGGACTTACCCGGTGTAAAGGACGCACAAGTTAACTTCGGTGCTTCAAAAATAACTGTTTACGGCAAGACAAGCGTTCAAGAACTTGAAAAAGCTGGCGCTTTCGAGAACTTAAAAGTTACGCCAGAAAAAGAACGTGTAGTCGAGAAGAAAAAACCATTTTGGTTAGCAAACTGGAATGTATTACTTTCGGTCGTTCTACTGGTTGCGGGTTATTTACTTGGTGAACAATACGGGGAAGAAAGCATTCTATCTTCAATAACATACGGCGCATCGATCATAATTGGCGGGTACGCATTATTCATTAAAGGTATAAAGAATCTTTTCCGTCTTAATTTTGATATGAACACGCTTATGACCGTAGCAATTATCGGCGCCGCGGCTATCGGCGAATGGGGCGAAGGCGCAACGGTCGTCATTCTATTCGCTATCAGTGAAGTTCTGGAACGCTACTCGATGGAAAAAGCCCGTCAATCCATTCGTTCCCTTATGGACATTGCACCGAAAGAAGCGCTAATACGTCGCGGTTCCGCTGAACTAATGGTTAACGTTGACGATATTCAAGTAGGCGATATTATGATCGTGAAACCGGGACAAAAACTTGCGATGGACGGCGTTGTTATTAAAGGGACATCAACGATTAACCAAGCCGCGATAACAGGCGAATCCGTTCCCGTATCTAAAACAATTGACGATGAAGTATTTGCGGGAACCTTAAACGAAGAAGGTTTGCTTGAAGTTAAAGTTACAAAATTAGTCGAGGATACGACGATTTCAAAAATTATCAACCTTGTCGAAGAAGCACAGGCGGAACGCGCACCTTCGCAAGCGTTCGTTGATCGGTTCGCGAAATACTATACGCCCGCGATTATGATTTTGGCGTTAGGTATTGCCGTTGTTCCTCCGCTTATCCTTGGTGGCGATTGGGGCGAATGGGTTTATAGGGGATTGGCGCTACTCGTCGTCGGTTGTCCTTGTGCGTTAGTTATTTCAACACCTATTTCGATTGTTACGGCTATTGGTAACGCGGCAAAGAATGGCGTTCTTATCAAAGGCGGTATTCACCTTGAAGAAGCTGGACGCCTTTCAGCAATCGCTTTTGATAAAACAGGTACTTTGACAAAAGGCTTCCCGGAAGTAACTAACGTTGAAACTTTCGGAACGATAGACGAAAAGGGATTGCTTGCTATCGCGGCAGTTATCGAAAAAGGGTCGCAACACCCGCTTGCTTCCGCGATTGTTCGAAAAGCTGAAAGCATCTGCGCCGATTTATCACTTACCGTTGAAGACTTTCAGTCCATTACGGGCAAAGGTGTAAAAGCGAAGGTAAACGGGGAATTGTATTACATCGGAAGTCCGAAACTTTTCACAGAACTTCATTCCAATATGAATGTTGAAACGAATCAGCGTATCGAAGTTCTTCAAAAGCAGGGGAAAACAGTTATGGTATTGGGTACTGAACAACAAGTTCTTGCCTTAATCGCCGTTGCTGACGAAGTACGCGATTCCAGTGAAGACGTTATCAAACAACTGCACGAAATTGGCATCAAGAAGACGATTATGCTTACGGGCGACAATCAAGCAACCGCCGAAGCTATCGGGCAACGACTGAATGTTACGGACGTTAAAGCCGATCTAATGCCACAAGATAAATTAGACTATATCAAGCAACTTCGCAAAGATTACGGCAATGTCGCAATGATCGGCGACGGCGTAAACGACGCGCCAGCGCTTGCGGCTTCAACGGTTGGTATCGCAATGGGTGGCGCCGGTACAGATACGGCACTTGAAACGGCAGATATTGCGCTTATGGCGGATGATTTAAGTAAATTACCATATACAATTCGATTAAGCCGTAAAACCCTAACGATAATTAAACAAAACATTACGTTTTCGCTCGGTATAAAACTTCTTGCATTGGCGTTTATTGTTCCCGGATGGCTTACGTTGTGGATGGCGGTTTTCGCCGATATGGGCGCGACGTTGATCGTTACGCTAAATAGCCTTAGATTGTTGAAGATCAGAAATAGTAAGTAATTGAAGAAGCCCCGCCACTTTCCGTTACATTTAAAGGTCAGCTAAGCGGGGGGTTCGCTTCGAATAGCGAAGGTCGGGCGGCAATAACTATCGGCTTCGGCGTTCGCTTCGTCTACGCTTCATTTCTCGATCTGCATGTTGTTTGTGGATGTTTAGTTCAATTAATGCGACTTTCTTCGACAATACACCCGCCACGGTCAACGAAGTATGGGATTTTCGGCGATGGGAGTATTTATATAGACGTTGGCCACTTCAAGCATCACAACTGAACTATTAAAAAAATTCTCATCATGTTGTTCCAGTAATCCATTCCGTTGTCCATTGCATTGATACGTGTGAGTATGTGCGACTTGCATCATAATATCACTAAATATTGAAACACTATATTTCTACTAACTACTCGGATTTAGCACGACACACTTTATGCAAATGGCTTATGAGATCATCTATCCTAAAACAAGTTTTGTAAAAGTATTTTTTGAATAATACAAACCAAATATGGATACATTTAACTGATGAACCAAACTTGAAGGGGGATTAGGTTTGTTTGCTGGACAAAAACCAAAGCAACCAAAGAAATGTAAGAATTGTATCTGGGGATATTGGGACGGAATTAAACAATTTTGTTCGAAACAAACATGTGTTCATGCGCGTGACGCGAAAACACGGAATGAAACGGTGACGCTAGAATAGCGGTATCGGACCAGTTGTAAGCGAATATGTCTAAAGAGAAGGGGCAACAAAAAATGACAATATTATCACTGAGATAACATTGTCATTTTTATTTGTTACTTTAAAATACTTCCTCCGAACAAGAAGCGCTTTTCCCACTGTTTACCTTCAATCGTATCGATTCTGACTCCACCCGACTTTTTGGAATAAGTGTGAAGGATTTTTCCATTCCCTAGATAAATACCGTTATGTGTAATACGTTCCTTACTTTTATCGATCCCGCGATAATTCGAATCTTTGCTGCCTTTATAGGACATAAAAAACATAATATCCCCTGGTTTTAGTTTTCGCCAATCTGTTGTGACTGTTCCATTCTTCTTTACATAATCCCCTTGCTTTCTCGAATCAGCCGGAAGCTTAATTTTGGCTCCCTCCAGGTAGGCTTGTCTGACAAAATCGGAACAATCAAATGTCCTGGTGTTAGAACGGCTCGACCCAAATTCATAAGGAGTTCCTAAATATTTCTTCCCGCTACTGATCACACTATGCCTGACCGAAGAAATGTTTGTTAGCTTAATATCCTGTTGATTTTGCGAAGCGGCATAAGCTTGTCCTTGGTAGAAGAGAGGACTTACAACTAGAGTGCTGGTTATCAACCCTATTGCTGCGATCTTTTTCATAGAATCCCTCCAAAAATTAAAGATATATAACTTGCTTGTTCACCCATGGTAACATGTGCGATAGGAGGGGGTTGGATGGAATGTTTTCCAATATACAAAAAGAGATAGGGAAAACGAATTGAGAGATTAATAGTTAATAGAGTTGCCGTGTTCATAAATCATTCAAATTTACAAGATAAATTAAACGATAAGACAGGTAAGCATGGCTGCGCAAATTGACACTAACTCGACATTACACTACAATGAGTAGTATAAAAACGGGTTAAAATACTACAATGAGACTTGGTAATAGGTTGCGATAGAAATTTCACTTTGAAGTTTGAACAAACGATTGGCGGTAAACCCGATTTCTTACAGAAAGGCTAATAAACCGGATGGCCCCTTTATTTAATGTCGATGTTATTGCAGAATGGCTAAGAAGTTATGGGGTATGGGCCATCCTGATTAGTTTACTGATCAACATTCTGATCAGTATATTAGGACTCGTTCCCACCCTGTTTTTATCAGGAGCTAACGCTGTTGTATTCGGATTTATCCCTGGATTTTTTCTTTCCTTGGCAGGGGAAGCACTTGGGGCAGCAGTTTCATTCTGGTTGTATCGATGGGGGTTCGGTAAGCAAAAGAAAGTAAAAAAAGAGAATTGGAAATGGTTACAACGATTTAACGAGGCGGGCCGCAGTCGTCGGGCAATGATTCTGTTTATAGCTCGGTTGACTCCACTGATTCCTTCCGGCGTCATAACTTTTGCCGCAGCGATCTCGCGAATGCCTTTTACCGATTTTTTTCTTATTACTTCGCTGGGCAAAGCCCCTTCCATTGCGTTGGAGACAATGGTGGGACATGATTTGATTCGCATCGGCGAATATTATCCCAGACTATTAATTTCGCTTTTTTGTTTATTATTAATTTATTTGTTATATAGAAAGAAACGAATATGAGACAATGTTCAGTTGCATTAGATTTGACTACATCATTACAGAAGAAGGGAATTTCATTATGAACACATTATTAATTGGAACAGGTGCATTATTTGTTCTATTCTTTGCATTACATTGGAACGCATCCCACAAAGTAAAGCAGCTCAAAGATGTGAAGAGGCAGGAAGACCGATATCAGCGACAGAAGTGGACCAAAATAGCAACCGGATTCAGGTGGGCATGGGTCGCATCTCTAATCGCGGTCATCATTAGCGGCGTGTTGTCTTTGCAGGGAACGGCTTCAAAAACGATTACGTTGACGCATGTCCATGGTCTCGGTTATTCAGGGGACGGACAGCGAATTTTAATCCCTTCTCACCTCGGTTTGAAAGTTTACTCACAAGGGAAATGGTCAGACGGTCAAGGAGAAAAACACGATTATATGGGATTTACCACTGTGGACAACGGTTTTTATAGCAGCGGGCATCCGGCACAGGGTTCGAATAAAAGGAATCCTTTTGGAATTGTAAAAAGTTCAGATGAAGGTAAAAGCTTTGAAATCCTGGATTTGTATGGGGAAATTGATTTTCATTTAATGAGTGCAAGTTACAAGACGCACACCATTTACGCAGTTAACCCGGAGCCGAACTCTAGGTTAACAACAACGGGATTATATTATTCCAAAGACGATGCAAAGACATGGAACAAAAGCGAAATGACTGGAATAGATGTTGAACTGTCCGAACTGACATCTTTAGCTGTTCACCCGTCCGATGATTCAATCGTTGCAGTTGGAACGACAAAAGCGTTGTATGTATCCAAAGATTCAGGCAACCAATTCGAAAAAATAGCCGATCTACAGGTAACTTCTCTTACCTTTGGTATGGAAGGAAATATAATCGTTGGCAGCTACAAACAAAAAGGGGTTATTTATCAAATGGATCTGCAACAGAAACAGTTGGTTGAGGTGAATATTCCAGATCTTGTTGAAGATGCAGCATCGTATATTGCACAGAACCCAACGAATACCAAAGAACTTGTTTTCGCCACTTTTAATCTGGATGTATATATATCCTTGGATGAAGGGATGAACTGGAGGAAAATTGCGGATAAAGGAAAAGGGGTTTAAGAATAACAGTGAAACGTAATCGAAGATGGATTCAAATTGTTGTATTGTCGGTCGTATTGGTAATTGGAGCTTATACAATTGGATCAGCGTTATTTAGATCAGATTCTTCCGTAAAAATTGGCTCAAAAGCCCCCGAGTTTAAGCTTTTTGGTTTGGATCAACAGGTTCATCAATTAGCAGACTATGAAGGGAAAGCACTGGTAATCAATTTTTGGGGTACGTTTTGTCCGCCATGTGTGAACGAGATGCCGGCTCTGCAAAAACAATATGATCAATGGAAAGACGACAATGTGGTAGTGCTTGGCATTAACTTAAGTGAAAGCCGGGTTACAGTACAAAGTTTTATTGATCGATACGCGATTACGTTTCCGATCATTATCGACAACGACAACGAAATCCGAAACAAATATAATGTTATGTCTTATCCCACGACGTTTTTCGTAGATTCATCTGGCGTGATCAAAGATAAATTTATTGGTGAGATGAAAGAACAAGATATCCTCATCCGGATAAATCGATTATTACAATAATTGCTTCGTGAGCAGTTTATGATCAGGAGGCTGCAATGGATAAATTATTCAACAAATATTATGATCGGTTGATGCAGCCGCTAGAAACAAAAATATTCGGCCGGATAAGAAAACAGCTTCTTTCTAAGGCGAAAGGAAAAGTGCTGGAAATTGGCTCAGGTACGGGTATTAACTTTTTGTACTATGAGTTTGCAGATCAAGTCATTGCAATAGAGCCAGATCCAATGATGTTGGAGCAATCCCTAATTAAAGCACGTGAAGCTACAGTTCCGATCGAAGTGGTACCGGGAGATGCCCAAAAACTACCGTATCCAACCAATTCGTTCGATTCAATCGTTGGAACACTAGTATTATGTACGATACCTGACCCGGCGAAAGCTCTGGCCGAAATCCATAGAGTATGCAAGCCTGAAGGAACGATTTTAATTTTTGAACACGTAAGGTTAAATCATCTGGTCCTTGGTAAAATACAAGACTGGTTAACGCCCGTTTGGAAACGATTATGTGTTGGTTGTCATTTAAACCGCAATACACTTGAAACCGTTGAACAAGCAGGTTTCAGAGTGGTGCAAACGACGTCGATGTGTAGGGAACTGTTCCTAGTAATTGAAGCAAGAATAAAATAAATTGGAAATGTGAGACTGCGGTGAACGATAAAGCGGCAGTTATTCTGGAAATAAAATAGACTGCTTTTATGTATCCGCGAAACACTACGTTATGTAGTTTATAATAGATGCTTGTCAAGGTTCGATGTGTGATGAAAGCATAACTGCCAAATCTATTTAACGGATTTTGGGGGGTGAATAGTTAATGTACTCCTTTTTTAGTAAAATTAGCGCCTTCCTTAGCGAACCATTCGTTAACGCGGCGAACACTGATATCGCCTTTCTTGCGGCGCTGTTTCTCGGTTTTGTTGGTTCGGTTGCTCCTTGTCAAATGTCAGCGAACGTTGCGGCTATTACTTACTTTGGGCAGCGTCAAGCGCAAGCAAGGTTGTCGTGGCCCGAAACGTTCATGTATTTATTAGGGAAGATGATTGTATTCAGTATTTTCGGTGCTTTGTTTTGGTTTTTCGGTCAAAAGATATCCACTGACATGATCCCTTTATATTCTTTTGCAAGAAAGCTGCTTGGGCCGTTATTGATTTTAATCGGATTGTTTTTGCTTGGCTGGATTCGGCTTCCTTTTCAACTTGGGGCTCGAGTGGCAGGATTTTTTGAAAAATTGGCCGATCGAACCGGAGGAAGGAGCGGAGCCTTTCTAATGGGGATTGCATTTTCGCTAGGATTTTGTCCAACAATGTTTGTTTTGTTCTTCGGTTCGCTTATGCCTTTGGCATTGCAATCAACATATGGCGTAGTGTTGCCATCTGTTTTTGCAATCGGTACCGCAATGCCGTTTTTACTAATTGCCGGGTTTGCTGTAGGTTTCGGGTTAGATCGAGTCATTGTTAAGCGTGCCAAAAGGTGGGGGTTGTGGATACAAAAACTTGCGGGTGTGTTATTTATAGTGCTGGGCATAAGCGATACCTTGACATATTGGACTCTAATGTAAATCATGGGAGGTGCCAACGGAAAAATAATGCAGAGTGAGAGCCACGAGTAGTTGATTAGACCTATTGTGTGATCAAGAAATTTTTCGCGAACTTACAATTTGTGACGCTTCTATAGTTTATCCTGTATCATTCGATATGAAATGATATAGAATCGACAAATATCAACACATTTAAACACGTGGGACTTAGGGCGGTGCCAGAAAAATAAAAATTATGGTATTATAAGGCTATGATTTGGAAGAAATAATAGGAAAAATGGCAAACCAGATCGAAAGGCTGGGACGCAAAGCCACGGGTCTTCTGCACTATTGCAATGATCGCCGGGTTACCCTCACAAATCTCACATCTACGAAAAACTAGACACGGCCGTTTGAGGGTACGTGTCTTTTTGTCGTGATTCTAGAATGAATACGAGGTGATGATATATGGAGGAGCGTGTACGCTATGCTGCAAAAGTTGAAGAAGTCATGCGCTGGCAAGAAAGCAGGATACAAGTATTGCTGGTGGACAGCGACCCCGTATGGCAACAACGGTTGACGGCGTTGATCGATGCTGAGCCGGATATGAGTATATCTCATATTGCAACAAACAAAGAATCGGCTATTCGAGCCAGTATGCAATTGGATTTAGACGTAATGATTCATGACCCGGTGTTACATTCGTCGCAACAGGATGGATTGGATACAATTGCCGAAGTGTTGAAGATCAAATCACTGCCAATCATTATCTTGACTTCACTCTACCAGCCCGAGATCATTGTGGATGCAATGCTGGCCGGAGCGATCAATTATATTACCAAGATCAATTATGTGGATGTCGCAAGTGCCGTCAGGGAAGCGTATCAAGGGCAATCCTCCCTTCACGCCGATGTTGCATCCATCATCCGTAATGAAATTGGACTTGTTAAGCGAAGGGAATTGCATCGAATACTGACTCCTACTGAAAAAGAAATCTTGCAGTTGATCGGTTGGGGCTATACACAACCGGTAGTTAGAGAATTGCTCGGAATCACGTCTAACACAATGAAGACGCATGTTCGCAATATCATTCGCAAATTCGACGTATCTTCCATTCGCGAAGCAGCGGAAAAAGCGAAACGTAGGGGCTTGTACGATCAACTAGATCGCATCACCTGTTAGCGATTCGTTTCCGATTCGAGCCGTTTCGCGATGGTTTGACAACCAATGATCTGTTGGTATGAGGGAAAAATCACCCTCCTCTTTCGAATGTATTATTGGTAAAATGTGGACAAATGCAGGTATCTACAGAGGAATTTTATTACCAAGTTTGTAGGAGGTGAGAATCAAAAATTGACTTAAGTTGCGAAAAATGGCATCCTTACTGCTTCCTCCACTTTACTAGAGAAGGGACGATGATAATGAAAACGGAGCGTGAACAACCTATAATCATGACGATTAACAGGCAGGCTGGCGGAACAATTTCAGGCAGCATGCACAGCAAGGAGGGAATTGTGATGACGCTGACCCAGCACCCCGTCCCCTATGAGAAAGTAGAATTATGGCTGAAGTCTTACAAGGACTGGAAGGCGAGACTGAAGTACATGCAGTCAGAACTGTCCTACATCCCTGAATTAACGCGTACGCTACAAATGGTTGCGGCTCACAGCAGCGGCAGAAAACAGGAAACGGTTTTACGGACGGTTATACGACGTATCGAAATCACCGAACATGAAATCCCGTTGCTGCTATCCAGAATCGGTTTGATCGACTATGCTTTCTCGGCTCTCACCCCGGAAGAAAGCTTGTTCATTCGGTTACGATATATGGATCAACTGGCGCTTTCAGACGCCATGAGCCGCCTAGCACTTTCCCGCCGCGCGTACTTCTACCTTCGAAAGCGAACATTGCACAAAATCTATATGAAAATCAAAGATCGGGCGGTTTTGTTGGATTTGGATTCGTCCCAAAATGATTGACCGGTTTCAGAAGATGCATATGCGCATCTTCTTTTTTTGCGTCCATTTTTCATTTTAATACGTTTTTATTCGTTACGTCCAATCCCAGTAAATACGATTAATGTCTCGCCAATTGATTCAATGAGTATTGAGGAGATTATAACACATACATTGGATACTGAGAATAGCGAATCTATCGAATGTTCATTTGACTTACTCTGCCTTATAAGCTGAAAGAATAAGGTGGTGGAAATGTGAACTCAATTCGGGATTCGTTAGGTCAGCGCATTCGCACATTGCGGGAACAATACGGATGGACGCAAGAGCAGCTTGCAGAGCGGGCAGACCTCCATCCTAATTATATCGGACAAATTGAACGCGGGCTAAAGAACGTTTCATTGGATAATATTTATAAACTGGCTGTTGGTTTGCGCATGGATTTGTCTCAGTTATTTGTTTTTGAGAATCGCGAACTTCCAGAGCCGTTGTCCCAGATTGGCCAAATGCTACAGCATTGTTCCGAAGAAGATTTAGATTTTCTGATTCAACACATCGAGCATTTGTTGAAGTGGAGACAAAAGTAAGTAACTGCTCGAAAGGAAGCGCCGGAACTGCATCGAACATGCACCGAACGCAGCACTGGATTTGCTCTCTTTTTTGCACAAAGTCTGCACGCGTTATGCACATGATCCGTGTTATGATGTTAGTGTGGACAGGTTGTGCAACCACAAGCATCATGAAGACTGGTTGTCCCTTTCATCAAGCGCCGTTTCTTTCCCTGCTATCCCAGTGGGAAGAAATACGGCGCTTTTTTTATTTTGTTACTGATACAGCAGTCGTCGACTATATTCCGAATGTAAAGGAGTTGAACTAAACATAGGGCAACGCCAACCATCAAAGGCCCGCACAATTTCTCGCACGGTGTTGCCAGGTGAGAAAGGGAGTTGATGTTGATGTATCCCGACGACACATAATAACAAGCGGCGAATGATTCATCGGCATGCGTGGAATCAAGTTTATCAAGTCTTACGATCAGACCTGGTCGCAATCAAGCGTTGGCACGCTCTGCGGCAAGGTCTTTTTTGTTGTCCTTCCCGCTTGTCAGGAAGCGTCGGCTGTCGCTCTCCCCCCTCTGTTTTGATTGATCAAACAAACCAAAACGGAGGGACGAGTATGAAAAAGATCAATTTGAAAGACATATATCCTTTTTGGAAAACGGATGTATGGGTTGAAGTGGATGACGAGGTGGCTCAGGAGCTGCATCGGTTTGAATTAATTGAAAGCGCATACAAACTGCGCACGTATCGTCACCGGGCGTATTACTCGCTGGATCGAAACGATGGAATTGAGAAGGACGTTCTTTTTCTTTCGATTTCGCCGGAGGAGTACTATGAACGCAAGCTCTCCCGGCAACAGCTTTACGAAGCGTTGTGCCAGTTGCCGGAGAAATCGGCCAGACGAATTTATGCACACTTTTTTCTAGGCATGAGCAAAGTCGCTATTGCCAGAGCTGAGCATGTCGATGAACGGGCCGTTCGTAAATCTATTAAACAAGGCTTAAAGATAATGGAGCGTCTACTCAAAAACATGTGATTTTTCGTCATTGGGTCCGGTTTTCCCGTCAGAATGAAATGTTATATAGAGGATCTTTTCAGACAGCGGCTGGTTGCATCCAGCCGCTCATCATTCTCGGTGAGAGGGGCAAGTATCGATGCATCCTATTCGATTTCGGGATGAAGAACACGAGAGGTTCTATCATCAAATGCTGGCTGAAAGGAAATGCAACGACGGCTATCATCGTGCGCTTTTTTACACATTGGGCATTTCCCGGGAAACTAGGAGTCATGTACGTGATTTGTTTGATTTTTCTAACGGCGGCATTAATCCCAAGGGCCTTTCGGCCCCATGGCAAACCGGCAGTTCCATTCGAATATGTCGGCTCGCCTTTAATCTATGGAACGGGTGGACCGAACCAGGTGGGGAACGCTTCTCCACTCCCAACGAATTATTCGATTGCAGCTACGCCCCTTTCTTTTTCGAGGCAATTCATCTTCGTTATCCGGAATATTTCCGAAGTCAGGAAAAGATTTTCAAACGGCTATCTGAACAAACCCGCTGAACAGATACCGATTGTCGGGGGTGCATAAGAAGATGAAAGAAATTAAAACGAGGGTTGTTGTAAAAAACATAAAACGGCTGGATAGGTTCAAAAATTTAATGGAACGAGTAAGGAAAACGGGTGTCCGAGTCAAGAATCATACAGACAACGATGAGTCGACTTCCCCATCTCCTGTTGAATTTGCGCAACACCGCACCGCATCGTCAATTAAAACAATGGCTCAAATGGGCATTCGCATGAAGACCAACAGCAGACTGATTCGGTTGATTCAAAAAAAGAGGGCAACTCCAGTTGAAGATGCTGCTAATCCACAATCGAGTGGGTTACCCGTAAAAAAGTATAAGAAAACGACAGACGGGGTTATGAAGGCGAGAAAAAATCCCGTTAACGATTCCCGACTTTCCCCGAATGCCGATGCTTCTAACATGAGTACACTGCGATTTACCCGTAGGATGCAACCCCGTGAGCCGTTCGATGGAAAATACCTTTTGCCTTCTGATCAACTACCGGGAAAACAACGCTTTGTACGAAGCCGGGTCAATGCCCGGCTTTTGCATCGTTCTCAAAAAAACAGCTTTCCTGACCAGATGCTAAGAATGGACGTTAGACATCCAAAGTCCGTCGTAAAAAATGAAATAATCATCACCGCCGCGGCATCTCATTCAGCAAATGTACGAAGCAATCACCCTAAAACGCTAACGCCGGAAAGATTGAAGCCACGACATTTCAGACAAGCGTTATCCCGTATCCCCTCCGCTATATCAAAACAAGCAGGTTCAACGATCAAACGTAAAGAACGAAAATTCAAGGTATTACCCCTATTTATTAAAACCGGGCAACGACTGGGTCAGACTAATAATCATCCGGATTCGCAAGCCGAAGGGAAAATGAATGCGTTCAAAACGGCACGGCGGACAGTACAAATGGTGATGACTGCCCGCCGATCTGTTCAAAGGGCACAAGCCGCCGCGAGATTTAATCTTCGGATCATTAGAATGGTTGCAAAAGCAACCGCCCTGCTCGTCAAGGGATTGACGGCGCTTTTGGGGATCAGTAGTTCCGTTATCATCTTGTTGTGCATTGTAATGGCGGTAGCCGCAGTCATTTCCTCTCCCTTTGGCATCTTTGTATCCGGCGAAAATACGGACGCCGATGTAAAGCCGCTTTCCCAAATTGTTGAACAAATGGACGATGAATTTGCCGCCAGACTGGAAGAAGTACAGCAATCAGCCGACCCTGTAGACCGGGTGGAAATTCATTATCCTGGCAGCGCGGACAATACTCGAATGGATAATTGGATGGATATTATAGCCGTCTTCGCCGTGAAGACCGTCATGGATGCTGAAAATGGAATGGATGTGGCTACGCTCGATGCAACAAGAATCGGTATAATCCAATCCGTTTTTTGGGATATGAATCCAATAGAAACTCACGTTGAAACGATAGAACATAAGGAAACAATGACGGTAGAACATGAAGACGGGAGCACCAGCGAAGAAACGATTACCAACTACGAGTACATTTTGCATATTACGATTGCCAGCAGGACTGCGGAGCAACAGGCCGACATATACCGCTTTACAAGTGAACAGAAAGACATAATAAATGAAATGCTATCCGTAGAGTTCCGACCTTTCATGTTAGCGATCTTAGGTAAAGAACAGGATATTGGATTTACGCCGGAATAACCTGAAACGATTAAACATCATCTGCCCTAAGAGGAATTGTTCGATTTGGATAAACAAGTCCTGTTTGGCAGATCGCATTCTACGAACGCAAATTGATCCTCCGAAAAGATAAGGCTCAAGTTCTGAGCCTTATTCGCGTTAGCGTGCCCCATAAAGCATATATCTTCTTGCTGGACAAAATTGGTTCACGGGCGGTTATCAAGTGTTGGCTTCAATAAACTTTGGCTGTGGAAAGCGCGTTTATTGCGAAAAAGAAGGAATAAAGTCCCCTTTTGTCAAATAGGTAACTTTCGGGAGTAGCGAAAGGTGGGTCTTCATGAACATATGTAATTATATGCATGACGATTTGTTTTATCAAAACAGGTCGGAATTATTTTATACTGTTCTCCAGTTAATTCTTTACGGATCGAGCTTGCTTTATATGACTGGTAACGGGCGGTATTTTGGCACGACAGCCATTGTCAGTTCTATGTGGAGGATTAATATTATGAGTACTGGTACCCTACCTCGAGTAAATGAACGATTATTTTTTTTCGATAAAGAGGTAATCGTTGTGAAAGTATTTTCTATTTTTCAATTGGCAGAAATTCGTTACGCTTGCTCACTCGCTACATTTATGGTTGATATAAAAGTTTTGCGCCAAGAAGCAGATAAAAGTAGTTCTATCTCTATTAAGTTATTAGGTGGTACAGATAAATGATCTTAAATTTTATTGAAGGACCTTTAAACGGTGATTCTTGGGAAAGTCTAATTACCTCTTGTTACAGGATGAAATACCAAGATGAGCACTTCACCGAAATTCCAGCAGTTCATGGAGGTGATGCTGGTATTGAGGGATTTACACGTCATGGAAGGGTTTATCAATGTTATTGCCCTGAACGTGAGTATTCTGATGATGAATTGCACGATCATCTAAGAGATAAAATGACAGCAGATATAAACAAATTGATATCGCCCAAATATGCCAAAAGATTAAAGGAATTGGGTGTGCCCAAAATAAAAGAATGGCATTTTGTAATTCCTCAGTACAGGGATTCAAGAATTGTTACACATGCAGAGACTAAACGTAAAGAAGTGCTTCTGAAGAAAGAATCCGAACCAAATAATTATGATTATATAGATGATGATTTTGTAATAGTCATTAAGCAAGCAGAAGACTTTAAAGTGGAAATATCTAAAATCATTCGAACAACATTGACGGATATGCAACTTAACTTTGCAATTTACCATACTACTAGTCCCGACTGGTCGAAATGCGATTCTGAGAAAGCCGGCAATATTAAAAGAAAGGTTAAAGCAGTAATGGGAGATGTTGAAGAGTCTGATGAGGATTTCAATGATATTGTTAATACTTACATAGATTCCTACATTAAAGGCATTGAAATTCTAAGAATATTACGTGTTTCTTACCCTGAGGTCTATGAAGAAATTTACATGCTGGAGCAATCGTATAAAAAGCAGGTATCCCTAAAAACTAAAATGAATACAGACAGTTCAATTAACTCTAAGTTATTTTTCGAAATACTCGATGATTTTCAGAATAAGCTAGAACAACAGTTTAAATATCTTACAACTGCATCAGTAATGGAATTAAAAATTGATCTTATTAGCGGGTGGCTTGCTGATTGTTCGATGCAGTTTAGAAGTAGGTGAACTGGGATAATGCTAGAGAAAAATTTTCTAATTGCGGATGAGATATTGTTTGATGCGAAGCCCGATGCAGTACCGTACAACTATAGAATTAGTTATAAGTTGGCACAACTTTGCTTAATTCTTGAAATGTGCTGTGGCCGTGGAGGGTGTTCATTGTTAAAGTTGCATATGATTTCAATCGGTCTTAGTACAAACAATGACATGGAGAAATTAAGTGATTTCGCTAACGATAGACTAACCAATTATACTATAGTGAGATTTGATCCAGCAGTAAACCATGCTGTAAAGTATGCACTTGCTGAAGAACTGTTCTTTCAACAACAAAATGGTTTATTTCGTCTGACAAAGAAGGGTAAGGCCTACGTAAAGAAAATTATTAGAAACACAGATTTATTAAGTAATGAAAAGCGGTATTTATTCACCTTGTCAAATAAACTAACAGAAGAAAAAATTAACAACCTCACTTCGCTTTGGAGGTATTCCAATGTTGAGAATTAGAAGATTGAAAACTGAAATTAAGACAAGTAACGGTGTGTTTGGATCTGACGATAAATTCACTGAAGGTCTGAATTTTATTGCAAGTGAAGATAACACCTGTGGAAAGAGTTCAATAATAGCTGCAATTTATTACTGTCTTGGTCTTGAAGAAATAATTGGTGGTCGCGGTGAGAAAGTCCTGACATCAGTGTATAAAACTTCTATTGAAGAAGGAGAAAGCGTATGGCCAGTACTTGAGTCAGGGGCATATTTGGAAATTTCAAATGGTAAAGACGTGATTACAATTTACCGGGCAGCTAAGATGGAAAATAGAGATAGTAAACTGATTACGGTGTGTCACAGTGAATTAGACGATATCGGAAAACCCAATATATTGTGCGAAGATATGTACGTACATATGCCCAATTCAGCAGTTAACAAAAAAGGATTTCATAGCTTCTTAGAAACATTCTTACATATTGAATTACCGTTAGTACCAGCTTCTGATGATGCAATTAGAAAGTTATATTTGCAATTAATTTTCTCAGGGATGTTTATTGAACAGAAGCACGGATGGGCGGATCTCTTATCAGGAATGCCTGTTCTCGGAATTAGAGAGTCCAAGAAACGGGTATTAGAATTTATTTTGCGCCTAGATACTTTGGAAAATGAAAAGAAAAAGGATTACCTTCGGACATCGGAAAGTAACATTAAGCATAAATGGGAGTCCCTTGTAAAGGAATTAATCATTTATACAAATAGGGAGTCATGTACAATAAGTGGGCTTCCAGCAAGCCCGAAGTTGCTGTCCGAGGATGATTTCTCAAAAATCCTTATTAGTAAGGATAATGACAGTATAGAGGAATATATTGAAGACCTTAACGAGCAGTATAAAGAATTGGGGCTTATGAAGCCCAAAATCATCGATAATTTTGATGAGATTCAAGAAGAACTAAATGAGACTGAAAATTCAATAGACCAATTCGAAAGCGAGCTTCATAAACATAGAGATATGTTGCTTTCAGAAAATAGCAGTATTGAAAGATTAGCTAGTAATCTGGAAATAATCGATTCTGATATTAGAAATAATAAAGATGCTGCACGTCTTCGAGATCTCGGTTCTGAATTGAATTTAGCTACTTCGAAGGATCTTTGTCCTGTATGTAGTCAAGCTATTCAGGATACTTTGATTCCAGATTCAAGTCATATGCAGGTCATGAGTATTGATGAAAACATTAGGCATTTGAACGCACAGAAAGAGATGCTAGAATTTGCCCGAAATAGTCATAGACAAAATAAAGAGAAATTGCAGGGTAAAATAACTCAATTGGAAAATAGCTTATTTAAGCTTCGTAGTTTAGCTAAATCGTTACGCAGCGATCTTTATTCGACGAACGATAATATGTCAGAATCTATTGTTTATAAGAGATTGCAACTTGATTCCGAAATAAACAATCTCAATAAATTGTGTGATTTTTTATCAAGCCAGAAACTGAAACTAAAAGAGCTATCGGATGACTGGAAACAATATCTAACAGAAAAATCCGGATTGCCAAGTAAAAAGTTTACGGACTTGGATGAGGAAAAAATAAAGACATTAAGAAATCATTTTATTAACAATCTGAGGCAATTTGGTTATAAAAGTATTCTCAACTTAAATCAAATAGATATCTCTTTAGAGTCATATCTACCCGTAATTGAAGGATTCGATATGAAATTTGATTCTTCAGCAAGTGATAATATACGAGCGATATGGGCTTTTATACTGGCATTACTCCAAACATCTAATGAAAAAGCAGGAAATCACCCCGGAGTATTAATCTTTGACGAACCTGCCCAGCATAGCATCGTTATTAATGATATGGAGCAATTTTTTAATTGTATTATCAAGTTGAAAAAGAGTCAGGTCATTGTTGGAATTACGATAAAGGATAGCGATACACGTCAAGCAATAAGTAAATTACCTTCGGAAGATTATAATTTAATTAGAGTACCCAATAAAGCTTTTCGAAAGTTCGAATCAGAAAGCGAATAGCAAATATCTAGAATCCCCGGGGAATTTATAACTAAGTTCAATCCAAAACCAGAATGAATGAGGGATTGAATGTTCTCGTTATAATAATCGTTCCGGGGATTTAGCTTGTTCAGGAGAATTGTCAGCACTTACAACTTATGTGCTTCGTCGGTGACGTAATACCGCCATTAACGTAAGCGCTTGTGAGTCAGACTCGACCACAGCGTAAAGAGTCTAACGCTACTGAACGGCGGTAATGCATTAAACCAATAAAGTCTGTGCCTATTTATCTCGACAGAGTAGCAATACCCCTTTCACGTCTGGCATCAAAAGAACGTATCCTCGTGTCTCGTTTTCCTTAGCCCCCTCGCCTTTTTCTTAGAAAACGCTCTCCGATCTGATCGATAGTTTTGCAACCAAGGTCCGATTTTGCATTGAAAATGAAATGAATATTAGAGGGACACTATTCAACCCCTCATTGATCCTTGAAAACTGAATAAAATCTTATCCGGTACGTTCCCCGCATGACCTGAAAGGAAAGCCAGATTGCAGGCGCGCCATGACCATTTTGCCGGTTCTTGTTTCTACATGCCCTGAAATCAGAAGCGGTAAACTGCGAGCGATTTTGCCCATGCAATGAAAAATGGTGGTGCTATTTATGGCGAAGACCCATGCGGAGGGATAATGATACTTCCGTCCAGCCACAGTTCAGCGCAATGGGGGCGGCTTGCAGCGATCCTGGAAGAGGTTTGAAGCCTATGAGGACGGCTAACCACTGTCCGCCGGATAGGATATTTGAGAGAAGCAACCAAAACAGAGGCGAAAACAGAGATGCGCACATACGGTTATGTTCGTTGCGCATCTCTGATTTTCAGCTTTGATGGATTAATGGGAGGTTATTATGAACCATAAACTCATCCGGTACAGCATGCAAATAGCTATGATAAGACAGTTACTGGCTTTATCTTTGATTACCGAAAACGAATTTCATTTGATAAAGAACAAAACGATGCGGGATTACGGCATCATTTCGGACCTTACTTCTTGATTCGCACATTTGTCGGTTCGCCCATCTCTTATTAAACTGATGGCGAGTAAATAAGAATGGAGGACAACACCATGGCTCTTGAAGTGGAAGTGATTAAAGCAAGTCGGAAAATATCGGATCGCAACGCCGGAAAGTTATCGGATGTTCTTCGCGTCGCCCCTTATGCCCGCGTAAGTACCGACACTGAGGAGCAATTGAACAGCTACAAATCGCAAGTCGCATATTATACCGATCTCGTAAGCAAGCGCAGCGACTGGATGCTTGTCGATATTTATGCGGACGAAGCCATAACCGGGACACAGGTAACGAAGCGCGAGGATTTTCAGCGCATGATTAACGATTGTATGGATGGGAAAATTGATATGATCATCACAAAGTCTATCTCCAGGTTTGCAAGAAACACGCTGGATACGTTGAAATACGTCCGAATGTTGAAGGAAAAGAACATCGCCGTATTTTTTGAAGACGAAAATATCAATACGCTGACGATGGACGGCGAATTGTTGCTTGTCATTCTAAGCTCCGTAGCGCAGCAGGAAGTGGAGAATATCTCCGCCAACGTGAAAAAAGGTTTGAAAATGAAAATGAAGCGCGGCGAACTGGTGGGCTTTCAAAGTTGTCTGGGATACGATTACGATGTGAATACGAAACAGATAACCGTTAATCAAGAAGAAGCCGAAATCGTCCGCTATATTTTTGAACGATACTCATCGGGAATCGGCGCTTACGTTATTGCAAAGGAACTGACTGAGGCGGGACATAAAACCAAGTACGGAAGAGTCGAATGGCAGGACACAACCGTTCTTGGTATCATAAAGAATGAGAAGTACAAAGGCGATTTGTTGCAAGGAAAGACATTTACCGTCGATCCCATTTCCAAGAGAAGATTGGACAATTACGGCGAGGAAGATCAGTTTTATGTCAAAAATCATCATGAGCCGATTGTCAGCGAGGAAGTTTTTGAAAAGGCGCAGGACATATTGCATCGAAGAGGCGAGAATCGCCGCCGCGGCGCAAAAGGCAAGCGGGACAAGTACAGCAGGAAATTTGCTTTCAGCAGCAAGTTGGAATGTGCTTTCTGCGGAAGCAATCTCTCGCGGCGGAACTGGCACAGCGGAACCCCGCATGAAAAGGTGATTTGGCAGTGTGTGACAGCCACGAAAAAAGGGAAGAAATACTGCTCTCTCAGTAAAGCCTTGGAGGAAAAGCTGATTGAGGGTGCTTTTGTCGAATCGTACAAATTGGTGTGCCGCAACAATTCGGATGTGCTAGACGAGCTTATGAAAAGAATGGAGTCCGTGTTTAGCGACCAGAATAATCAAAAGCGACTGAACAAAATTATCAGCGATATTCAGGCTACGGAGCAAAAACGTTGCAAACTGATTGATTTGTGCCTGGATGAGAAAATAGACAGGGCTACTTACGAACAGAAGTATGCGGAGCTCGATACTTCGCTTACTAAATTGCTCGAAGAAAAGGAACAGTTAGAGCAATCCGCGCAAGATGAAATTGACTTGGGAAAACGGCTTGAACATTTTCGCAAAGTGCTTCAAACGAATGAGCTTCTGACCGCATTCGACCGGAACGTATTCGAAAGCATTGTCGATAAAGTGATTATTGGGGAGAACCCCGATCAAGGTAGTCCCGAGCCGTACAAATTGACCTTCGTCTATAAAACCGGCTTTCATAACAGCATCCAAAGCAAGATGCATAAGCAAAAAAAGTCCATGCGAAGTGAAAGGGGGAAAGTGCATTCCTATTCCCAGCACAACACATGTGGAGTGTGTAGTGTCAACATGCCGAAAAGATCTTCTATAGTCGAAGGGCGATGATTAAGCATCATCGCCTTTTGTCCTAGACTTTGAAGTTATATGTGACACTCACGTCACCAGATTCCTTGACCTCAATCCGCTTCACAAGCATTAGTAGTAACTCTCGGTCTAGTGTTTCAAATGAAACAAGTTTTGCAATATCTGGTAAAGTCAATTTGACATCCTCATGTTCCTTGAGAAGATTGCTTAATTTTTGTTGAGTATCAAGCAATTCACTACTAATCCTCTCAAGCATCTCATGATATTGTTCTTTTTCGATATCACCGTCGAGCCACTTATCTTCAGCAACTTTCTTTCGTCGCTCAAGTTTTTCAAGTTCCTTCTTTAAAGTTGTAATATCCCTTGAAGCTGCTTTCTTCTCGATTGCAGCTTCCTTTTGCATTTTCTGAATAAGGGCATCAGAACTGACATTCTCGTTCATTAAGAGTTTGATGTCAGAAAGAATCAAGTTGATAAGTTCATGCTCGTAAATAGAGTGACGAGTGCAATGCCCTTTACCTCTTAGTTTGTATTTCCCGCACATATAGTGGGTTTTCCCATATGAGCGTTTAACACAATGCATTCCTGATCCACAGTCAGCGCAGAAGAGTATGTGGGTAAAGAGGTTCGGCATACCACTAACCTTATTATGCGATCTACGATTAATCAGGTCTTGAACAACTTGGAATTGTTCTCTTGAGATCAACGCCGGATGGTTATTAGTTAACATTATTTGTTCTTCCTTCTTGATGGCTTTCCGTTTATTGCTACCTAAAGTAGCAGCTTGCTCTCGTTGAGCGATCAAGTCACCGACATAGACAGGATTGGTCAGGATATATTCGATTGTGCTTTGGCACCAGTACTGACTACCGTTTTTCCGACCATGAGTTTGCCCAGGGGTTGGAACTTCATCAACATTCAAGCGATTGGCAATCGCTTGCATCCCTAACTCGCCTTCTTGATACCAATCAAAGATTCGTTGAACAATGTCTGGAGTGCTGTCATCAGCAAATACTAGGCGCTTCTCCAATTTCCGATATCCATACGGTGTAAATGAACCTGTAAACTCTCCACGCTTTGCCCTAGCACGTTCTGCCATTCGTATGAACTCTGATGTAGTTTGACTCTGCATATGATAGACCATAGCGTACATAGTCAACTTACTCTGCCAATCTGATTTGTCAGTATCGAGATTTTCTGTCAGTGCAATGAAGCGAACGCCGATCTCAACCATTTTCGGGATAACCGTTGTCAACTCACCCATATTACGCCCAAACCGACTCAGAGATTTTACGAGAATCACTTGAAACTTTTTATTCAGACCATCTTTAACAAGTCGAGCAAATGCTTCTCTCTTTTTGAAGCTGGAACCTCTCTCTCCATAAGTCTCGTAGAGAACCCAACCTTTTTTACGATAGTAGTCTTGCAAGCCCTCCTCTTGATTGATGATCGAAGAATCTTGTTCTTCAAAGACAGTTGAAACTCGAACATAAGTTGCTACCTTCACTTCAGTTCCCCCATTCAAGGGGATACCTAAACCGTTGTTGTCAGCTACATTATATCTCATTATTTTTTACCATCCAGTTCTTTTTTCATCCAGAGAAATAGTAGTGTTTCAAGCTTCTGATCTCCTTCATACTTCCTTTCAATTATCCGAGGCATACTTTCTTTTTTTTGATCTTGCATGCAGAACACTCCGTTCTAGTTAAGTTAGGAGTTCGATCTCCGCATGAGTTAAAGAATCTCTTATTCTATATCCCAATCTGTTTTTAAGTCCCTCATCTAAACAGCAATGTTCCCTAAAGACATGAAAAAACCGCACTTATGAAAAGTGCGGTTGATAAATTTATCGGGAAGGGCAATATTTTTTAAGAAATTTGTCGAAAATCGGACTTGAATACAGATATATTTTACATAACATAGAGGACACTTCTCGCAAATTCAGTCTCTGAGAAAGGGGGGGTTATTAATGACTGATCTTATTGGTTTTTGGACGAGCGGTATGATTACCCGCGCTCACACGGAGGATCATGGTATTTGCTTCAATCCTGAAGGAACTGGCTTCGTAACTTGGTCAAATTTATTTGTGGAGAACTTCGATACCTTTACTTGGTCTTTGGACAATAAGTGTCTTTCCCTAGTTGGCATAACGAGATATGTTTTTTACCATGAAAAACTGCAAGAAGTATCTCCTTCCGAGATTAATGAGCGAGATATTCAGATTGTTCGTACCAAGTATAAGTCTTTGGACGATGAAGAAATTGACACCTTAGCCTTTCCTAAATATCCAGAAAGAGTTTTTGGCTTCATATGTAATGATATTTGGGGTATAGAGCATTATAATGAGCTGCAGAATATTTTGACAAAAGGGGTTGCATGACATGAAAAACGAATTGCAAGAACAAGTCTTTACTCGCTTTCCTTGGACAAGACCCGACGAATCCGATACTAGGAGTCCATATACATTATTTCAACTTGAATGCGGAGATGGTTGGTTTCAGTTGCTTTGGGATTTATTCACCGAGATTGAATCGTTGTATCAATCGAGAGATACGGAGATTCAATTAACCATCGGTCAAGTAAAGCAGAAGTTCGGTTCTTTAGAGGTCTACATTCATGATGCATTGCCAGAAGCATATGAAATTGTTAATAGGTATCAAACGTTATCTGAGACAATATGTGAAGGTTGCGCTATTGAAAGTTCTATTCAGCAACGTCACTATTACTTCTCAACCTTATGTAATCCTTGTTATGAGATCAAGCTTCAATCCAGAGCTAGACTTGGGAGGAACGAAGGATAAGGTAATCCTCCTATTACTTTCAATTCCAAGTATTCGTTCCGCTAATGATGTTGGACGGATACTTTTTTATTTTTGGATAAGCAATTCAATAATTATTACATCAGTACATGGAGTATCCCAAAACGAAGGAGGTAATTCAAGTTGAGAGCCAAGCCGCATGTAAATGAAAATGTTCAACTGCACATGTCAGCTTCATACATCCGAAATGGTAGGTCACGAAGCATCTCCGAACCTAACAAGCCTAAGCGTATCTTTAGTCTTGTGATCAAGGGATTTATGCTCAGTTCAGTCCTATTGAGCAGTTTTGCCACCGCAGGGATTCCGGCTTTTGCCGCGACTTCACCCGCTCTACCCACTCACCCAATTACTACTCAAGCACCACAGCAAGTTCAAGAAGATGTTCTTG
>NZ_BCPS01000004.1:0-54250 GCF_016586185.1 Paenibacillus sp. EPM92 | reverse complement strand
TTTACGGTTATCCATTGAAGCTTTAAATGAAATCGGATGGAGTAAGGAGACCCTGAAAGCTTTATCCGAAAAGTTGCAATCCATAGATGACCGATTAACTAGTGATAATGATTATAGGTTCACATTTGGATTGGGTGATGCTATATCTGAAGCTAAGTTTTCGATTGCGAAACATGGTGTCGGGAATGGTTTGATGAATTTGATGGATAAAGGTAATTCAATCAACGACACCTTACAAAGTATCGAGGCAAAAATGAAAATGACCGCTAATGAAAATATTGCTCTCCAGCCGCCAGTTCATAAAAAAGCTGAGGTGCATATCGCTTCCGTATCCAAGGATGAAGTCACCGTAGTCATCAATGGTCAAGTGCAATCCTTCTCGCAGCCTGCAGTCACCATAAACGGCAGCACACTGGTTCCCCTTCGAGCAATTTTTGAAAAGCTAGGTGCGAAGATTTCGTGGTCTGAAGAGACCCGTACAGTCATCGCTACCAAGGGCACCACTACGGTCATCCTGACTTTGAACAGCGACCAAGCCTTAATCAACGGTAAACCAGTAAAATTGACCGCCAAGGCACAGTCCATTAACGGCAATACAATGGTTCCGCTCCGCTTCGTGAGCGAGGCACTTGGCGCGGCGGTAAAATGGGATGGGGCAACTCGAGCAGCATACATCGACAGTGCGGGAACTTCCGCTGAAGTCCAGTCCCAGGTTGCCAACGGAATCAAGGTGAAGTACGGCAAGCACACCTACGGTAGCCGCAGTCAGAGCGAATATGATACCGTAATTCGTATTGTTGAAGAAGCCCTCAAGGGGTATGATGAATCGAATTTTGGCGGTAGTGATCACGAATATTATCTTGAGTACCTTGACGGAGCTAGATGGTCAGGCAATAAGAAGGATCGATCTGCTCGTAATATCGGACTATATTATGCCGAAGCTCAGTTAGGGGATTTGGTTAAAGCAGGGGTTTCTAAGGAAGAGATTATTAAAGTAAGGACTCTGGCTACAATTGCTTATGATTTAAAAGAAGGAGCCACCGACCCGCGAGATGGTTCTCCAAGATCGGCATATGATGCCCTTGCAGCATCGCCGCGCATAACCGATTGCGACAGTGATGCTCAGGTGTTTTCCCTTGTTTACGATATGATGGGATATAATACCGCAATTATTGCTGGTAATAATCATGCGGAAGTCCTAATCCAGATTGAAGGAAAATGGTATGAATGCGTAGCAGGGACATTCCGAATAGTGGATGTATCGAAGGCTTTGGAGAACGGCTCATATATTTACTCTCTACCTACCGATGGATCTACCCTTAAGTAATATTCAGCGATATCGTGACGATGTCTTAGCCGACATCGTCTTTTTAATTCCTCAAGTATTGATTCGGAGATGGTTCAACTTTTGCACCTTAAAACAAAGAAGAAATACAGTTTGTAAGGGATAGGAATATCTAATATTCAGAAGAACAAACAACGGACTTGGTAAACTGTTAAAGCAAGAGCGTATTCCAACCCTAAGATCTCACATGGGGTATCACTCCCTAATTTCTGATGTTTCCCGATCTGCCCTATTCATTCCGCAAAGGTGATGTGGCTTACAACACAGATAATATCAAGACGATGTCCACCCGACACCGTCTTTTTCTATTCCTCGATATTCCCTGCGGAGTTCATTCACGTTTTCGATCTGAATCCCCATCCATTTTACAACTAGCAGGAAGTTGGAATGCCATCCATCAAGGTATCTCAAGCAATTAATTGAGGAGGAGAAAACGCATGAGGAAGTTATCTATCATCATGGCTTCACTAGCACTAAGTTTTTCGCTGTTCTCGGCATCAGCCTTCGCCGCTGAGCCACCGACAGAAGGAGCAGCCAATCCCACTCCGACCAGCCAGTCCAGTCTACCCACTCAACCCGAGCAGTTGACGGACAACAGTCAGCGAGTGATAACGGACGGTCTGTATGTAGACATCTACTACCCGACCGACCAGAGCAGCACCTACATCCCCGAGTTCACCCTAGATCTTTGGGATGTCCAGACCAACAGCAAGATCAGTTCTGCCACAGGTAATAGCCAGAATTTCGCCAACGGCAAGTACAGCATGATCTTCAATCATCCGGGGTATAAGCTCGGAGACGAACTTGCCTTAATCCTTAGAAAGACGGACAGCATCATTGAGCAGCTGGACTTCAATGGCATCCATCTCAAGCCGAACACCCACCATAAGTTTACCATCGACCAGTTCACTTATTACGAGGGCGACAACGACGAACAATCTTTCCAAGACCTGACCGCAACCAAGCTCCACCCGCTGACAGCATCTATGGTAACCGACCCGAAGATGATCGGTCTTTCCCTACAATCGGAGTCCGGTACACCATTAAAGGGGAGAGAGGTCGAGATTAAGCTCCAAGAGGGTAAAGGTTCCCTCAAGGCGACATCCGACGATAATGGGTTGATCTGGCTCGACACCGACAAGTTGACATGGAAGTTCCTCGTATCTGCAAAGGGGTTAATGGCTGTAGATGGTTCTAACGGTAAAGTTGAGATCGAGTTACCGGCAACAGACATCACCAACACACAGAAGTCGACCACCATCCTGCCAGTCGCCTTTAAATCAGCAGAACAATCCGCTGTAGACAGCAAGATTTCAGTATCCCTCTCGACCGTTGCCAACTCAGACCTGAGTAAAGCATGGTCAGAGTTCTACCTTACCCTTACAGATGCAAATGGGGTCTCAAGCACTCACGCTCTTAATCTTGAAAGCACCACCATCCAAGGTCTAGCTGACGGTCAGTACAAGCTTGAGATGACCGCCAAGTACACCGACATCACGCTCGAATCGGATGCCTTTTCTGTCCAAGGGGGTATCGGGGGCTTCAAGGGCACGATCGAGCCGAAACATGTCCTCGAAATCAGTAAGGATGGCAAGCCTTACAGCTTCTCAGTAATCAACGTCCATAGCGTTGCTGACAAGCAGTACAAGGGAACAAACCCACAGATATTCGCCGTAACGCCAGGCGAGTCCTTCATGATCAAGGACAATGATACAGGAAGAGTTGAGACCGTAGCCATCGATGCCAACTCCCCGACCACCCGACTCATCTTGGGAGCAGGAGTCGTATTCGGTGGCTCAGCAAGCACACCGCATACCGGCGATCCAATAGTCTATTTGGTAATCTTACTTGGGGTGGCAATACTGCTTTCATTATTCTTTGGGGTGATGTACTTGAACAGTAAGAGTAAGAAGACAAGCAAAAAATCGGCACCTACAACAAAGTTGATGAGTCTATTATTAGCATTCACACTCGTAGCTTCCCTTTTCTCGACAATTGCACCAACATTAGCTTCAGCCGCTGGCTCCGATGCGAACGTAGGAGGAACTGGACCCGCAACAGGTAATGCAACTTCAAGGACTCCTGCAGGATCATTCCAAGTCAGCGACAAGATTGCCGTACTTCAGTTCGGTTTCATTCCAAACAAGGTAAAGTCCAATGGCGAGATGGTCTTATCCGCTCCTGCAGGGGTATCCGATCTCGAAGATCCCTTCAAGTTTGACTATGAGAGACTCATGTTCTACATGGCACCAAGCCAGGTATCGGACACCTTATGGAGAAAGCAACGTTCGGGCTTAATCACCTTTGAGCGTGGTCAAGGGGTAAGAACGCTTTACGGCAGTAACCCACTCTACCCAGGCATCCAAGCGGAAAACAGCCGAGACGACCTGATGAAGCGCACCTTAGAGTATGCTGACCTTACCAGAAGTAATTCGGATAGCGATATTAACTACTTCAAGGAGGTTATTGCAGATGTTCTTTTCAACATAGACCCGAATGACCCGAACAGGTCGTTATCGGGTGAAGGTAACGATGTGGTAATTGGAGACTCCCTAAAATCGATGATCGAAGATTACATTTCCAAGCGTAAAGATGACAGTGAGATCGATGCCCAAATTATCGGCTCATTGATGTTCTCGGGGTATCTCGACTTAATTAAATTCAAAGGTGTCCTTGCGGGAGCCGAGTATACTGCTTTTGAACAGATGATGCGCGACAAGTTCAAGAAAGGCGAACTGATCTTCTTCGCCCAAACGATAATCGGTATCTCCGTTCAAAATGGAGGTAATCCACAAGCCAGAGATTACGCCTTTATGCCGATGCATGATGCAACGGACTGGTATCTCAATACCCGTCAATCGGCTCGTCCGACCGACAAAGTCGTGCAGGGGTTGACCGCAAACAAAGAGTTCGAAGCTGTCTCCCTCGGCGGAGCAACCTCGGCAGATCAAGGTTCCCTGTCACCGTACAAGGAAAACGGAAATATCCCATTCTCGTTCCGCACCTATGCGCGAGATTACTACGCCCGCACCCTCAAGCCGGTAACCGACAGCGTACCGATGTCATCGGACTATAAAGTAAACGGATTCGGCGGTTGGGGATTCCAACCATGGGGATACGGTGATGGCGAGACAGGCAATAAACCTACAATTACAGCTGATCTTAACGTTACTGTGGTCGACAAAGTCGGTAATCCTACCAATGAATCATTTACAGTACCGATCAACGGTTGGGTTGAAGAAAGCGAGAAGTATTTGGATGAATTGGAGTCTAATGATGATACGGTTATCATTGGGGGTATGTCGGTCGAACATGATGGGAAGACCTACGATCTTGTCCCTAACGAGAATGCGACCTTCACGCTTGTTGATATCAAGGATGAAGAGAATATCAATAAGTTGCAGTTAACGAAAGATGTTATTGGTGAAGATGGAGTCATCCCTGTTCCTGTTGATAGTAATTCGAGTACATGGGAAATCCGTTTGGGGTATGATACTCCTTTGCCGCTTGAAATGAACAAGTATTTGGGTGGAGACGCATCTTCGGGATCATCTTCGATTGAAAACAAATACGAAGGCACTGGTAAATTCTCGAATGCCCAAGTTACTCTGTTTGTTCAAGCGAGAGAAGATGATCCGAACAATGAGAAGGTCGAGACCAACCTTGAAGTCCCGCAATGGCGACTGTCGAAGTATTGGAATGATATCTCGCCATCGGCTAAAACACCAGCTACATTTAACCTGAGTCTTCCGATTGAGACGTTTCGTAATCCGAGTATCTCGCCTACAGGGGTAACCTTTAGCTTGCTCAATCCTGATTTGAGCAAAGCGCCTTGGGCGATCAGCCGAGCAAAACTGTTCGATGACACACCATATCGCAGCTTCTCGCCGTATAACACGTCAGCCAAGTTCAACCTTGCCGGAGATTTGTTGGCTATCAAGGACAACGGCTCGATCAGCAATAATAAATTTGCATCATGGGTAAACAACATCGCCCTATTCGATAACCGTATCGAAAGTACCAGTAAGGGTTCCCCAGACGGTCAAGCTACGGTAACGAAAGACTTCTTGCTCCAATATGGGGTAAAAAGCGGCGTTGATCCATTCCGTTACACCGAGGACAAGCGAGTTCCGGTAGGCTCGAGTTGCAATGAGTTCGGTTGTTGGACAATTTGGGGTTGGGAGCCACGCACTGCTAACGCTACAAGCAATTACAAAACAGCCGACTACGATACGAGCATTCGTTTCGATAATTATCTCTCGAAAGATAGCGCCGCGCCGAAGACAATTGAAAATGCTTCGGAGTCAGTCAACGGCAAGTATTGGGAGACCAATCAAAGCAATGACACCTTGAATGTCAATCCAGAAGTTCTGATGGCATATGATGATCAGTCAGGCAACACGAGTGTCGCTTTTGTTGCTGGTGATAAGCTTCGTCCGATCAAGCCTGTCTCGTACAACGTAGCACAATTCGTCAATGTCGATGTACTACCGACCGTAACGGGCATGTCGGTAGCGACTGATTCGAATGCTAAGCAATTAGCGAAGAGTTTGAATGCCGCTGATAAAGAGGTTCTGTACAAGGGTAGCGCGGTAACCACCAACTTCGAGGTTAAGGGGCAACTCGAACTGAAGACATTCGCCTTGGACATTGGTAACAATGCTTTTAAGTCCGATTGGAATCCAAGCAACTCCTATTCGACCGATGCCATCAATGAAGCTTTCCTTTCCAAGTATGCATCCAAGGACGAGACAACTGGTAAGTGGGGGGCGACTCTGGACGCTGATGGTAAGCTGGTGATTGACGGTAAAGAGTATGGTGGCAAGCAAGGAAAAGTTGTAGCCGAGCAGTCCGATGAATCGGTGAAAACATACCTGTTGGAAGTGCGCGGCGGTAAGTTAATCGGGGTCAATGACAATCGCAACTTGGACAGCCTGCCATCCGAGTTGAAGGAAGCCCTCACTCGTATGCATATCCTCAGTGATGACAACGTCTTTAATGTATTTGAGCGTGGCACTGGAGCTAAGCTGGGCGAGGATATCGTAGCGACTCTTGGTAATATGGTAAGAGGTTCGAACGATCTGACAGTCGGCAAGGGGTTCTACAACGAGGACTCTACGAGCTTGGTCGTCAGAGAGTACATCACAACTTTCGACTTGCCATCCTACATGACAGCCGACAAGCTCCCGATGGAAATTCCAGGTCTGGAAGTTCAGATGGACAAAAACCAGTTGTTCTCTAAAGGGGCACTCGGCAATACTTTGCTCCAATACAAGGTCGGTAAAGCTGAAATGATTGCCGATTCCTCGAAGGGCGAATTCGGCGTGAAGAAGTCCACACAATACGTAGTCGGTAACGCATCGGTGCTTGATTCCTTCTCCAGCCAGTAATGCTTCTTAAGGGGTTGCATTAAGGCTTTGGTATTGAATCGGATATAGCTTTCCTGAAAAGAAGGTGTCGTAAAAATCGGCACCTTCTTTTCTTGCGATGATGTTTCAATGTACGGTATAGTACGACACAACCAATTTTTCAGGTATTTCATCAAAAGGGGTTGATGTCATGTCCAGTATAACTGAATCCGATCTACACACTCGCTTCCCTTGGTCGAAGCCGGTGATTCCGAGTCTAACCGACCAAGAAAAGTTGGATGGGTATTTTACTGACCCGCCACCTTGGGACTTCGACGAATCAGTTATGAAGTTGATCGAGCAAATGTTCTTGGAGATCGAGTTCATGTTTGCCGAGAAGCATGCTCCGGTCGAAATTGCCATCTACGGTATGCAAGAGTTGTTTGGCGAGCTTCAAGTCGAAATGTACAGTCCTCACGTTGAGGTTTATGGAATCGTGCGGAAGTACACTAGGTTTTCAAGAGTACTATTTGTACCTACCGATAATAGCGAAATGGGGTTATAGGGAAGTGCTGCGGCACTTCTTTTTCTTATGATGACATAAATTCACTTTATGCACCTAAAAATTAAGCCAATTCACTTAAGAAGGAAGAAGTCTGAACAATTTTGAACATAAACAATCAGCAACATTTTTCTTCGGTTACTGCAGATCAATCAGACGATTGATGAAATGGGTGATTATCTGAGTGCGTCCCTCCAGTTTGCTCCAACAGTCGTCATTCGCTAATCATCCGACATTGAAATTTCCCACTCGGACCACAAAGACCTCAAACCAAGGTATTTGTTCTTGTCTTTGGTTCGAGCCTGTTTGAATGAGTGAGGCTTTATGATCTGGGATGTTGCTCGAATCAACAAGTCGGTATATCTCGCTCAGATGGATTTGCATAGGTTCATCTTTTGGAGTTGATAGAAGAAGAGCCTGTTTTTAAATCAGGAGGCTGTTGCAGATCTGGTAACGGTCTTTTTGTGTTTAAAGGGGTTACAGATATTTTGAATATGGTCATTGCGTTCAGAAGAATGGTCTTTTCCATTTGGATAGGGGTATTTATTCACCAACAAGGCTTGGTTTGCTTCGAGAGGGCTTGATTTTTCAACTTACTGATCTGCGGTAAGAGATTGCTTATTCCTCTATGTAATCACAAAAACCAAGGAGGAATTAGCAATGACAAACAATCTGGAAAATCAAGCAAACAATCTGGAAAATCAAGCAAACGAACAGGAGAAGCACCCATCCCTCGCCATCGCCAATAAGTCACCAGTTAGCTTCGCTTACAAAGATCTGCTTAAGCGTCCGCCGCATGTATTGGCTAGTGAGGCAGAGCTTACCAGTTACAAGGAGATGTTTGATCTGTTCTTCGATGTTGAGATCGTATTTGGTATCAGCCTGAACCATAATCACCCGAGTGGAGTTTTTGTAGGGGTTCTTTATGTAAAAGACGCTCCTGTTGAACGTTCCGAGGCATTCCTAATTCATGAGGCGAAGAAAGATCCGAAGATGGTGAATCAATTGATCGATAGACTGGCGCCAATTACCTTAGGAGCCCACGAAGATATAATCAGTTGTGTCCTTGCCTACATGATCGAATTACAAAAGCGGAGAGATTACAAAGTTCTGGACGAGGAAGTCCTAGACGAGTTGCTTTCGAGTACACTGGGAACCAATTCAGCTTTGAAGCGATTCCAAAGCTTAGAGCAAGCGATGATTGCTGAACCGGAATACTTCGCTTCAATGCAGTTACAAAATTACGATGCTGATAAGCATCATGGTATTCTGTTGGACACCCTGCAATTAAAGAAAAAGTACGGAGATCATGCGGTTGGGGTTCATCGTGAATTGTTGATTAATCTGTTTTGTGGGGGAGAGGACGATTCGGTTAACCGCCAAGCGAATAACCCTACCTTGAACCTCATCCTAGACGGTTGGAAAAAGGCAAATAAGTTGATCAAGCGCACCGAGGAGAAGCGCTTGAACGAGAAGATTACTGGGCTAAACGAAAATAACAAATTTGACCGCTTCTACGTGGTAAAAAGCGAGAAGCTGTATAAAGCATGGGATGAGTACATGAAGGAGGAGGGACTCGAGAATGGTAATCGCTAATATCGCTTTGTGTGGGGGTATGGATATTTTGGAGGGGCTTCTTGCCCCTCCATTCAACCCCAATAATCATCCGATTTCTTGGAATGCCTTAAATAGAGGCAAGATCTTCTCAATAATCAGCTACACCGGCGGGAAACATTCTCTTGTGCCTTTTTTAGTACCACTTATTGAATGGGCGGGTCGAGAGTATAACCTCGACACATTCATCACCGCTACAGGCGGAGCCTGCAGGGTGTTGACGAACTTAGATCCAAATAGGTCGATTTACCAGCGTAGAGTATTCTCAGATCTCGACTACTCTGTTGCTTGCCTTTTCCATGTCCTAAGAGACGAGATTCAGACTAAGCAGCTGATGCGTCTCTTACACGGGAGGAGTTACACCGAGTACGTATTTAAGGCAGCTCAAAAAGCACGAGTTGCTGATGATGCCTTAGTACGCAAAGGTAGCTTTGACGAGCTATCAGACCCAATTATTGCAGCTTCGAATATGTATATCACCGCAAAGATGAGCTACGCAGCCAACCTTAAGTCGTTTAACTGGAAATTAGCGGTAGAGCGTAGAAAAAGGTATTACGAAGAAATCTTAGAGTTACCCAAGTTCAATCACATCCTAAAGGGGTTGCAAGCCTTTCGGATGGATTGTAACGAATTAATCCACGAGGTCGAGAACAGACAGAATGGTTATGATCCTAAGCGTACTCTGATTTATTGCGATTGTCCGTACGTAGTTGAAGAGTGTCTGACGAAAAAGCATTATTCCTACTCTTGGTCAGAGCAAGAGCATCTTTGTTTCCGAGGGGGAATTGAGAATTGCCAGTCTCGCGTAATCATCTGTGGTTATCAAAGCCCTACCTACGATTATTTAATCGAGAAGTACCCTAATCGCTGGCACAAGGTATTCCTAATGAGTAAGCACGTTTCTTCGGCAAACAGTAAAAATTTGGATGCGAAGTTTAAAGACGAATATATTTACTGCAACTTTCCGTTTTCACCCGAGATGCACGCCCTGATCGTTGCTGAACGTATGAAGCGGCAGAAGAAATGATGTAGGGTTCGAAGCCCTTTGAGAGTTTCCAATCACAGTAAAGAGGGTTTATGAACGATGATCCCCAATTCGGTTCTTTTTTCTCCCGAGTTGGGGTCTTTTATTTTGATAACTACTCGACCTATGGGTTAACTAAGCATCGCATAAAGCACACTCTGGAGGACGTCAGCATGATCAGAGAATCTACAATCATCTAATAAAGAACACAACTGCAGGTATTCACGGACTCGCAATAACAGCTTATAGTCGCAATCCTGTCCAAGCAGGGGGTAAAAGCACACATTAGCGGTAGATCCCCTTGTTTTGTCGAAGTGCATGTAGATATTTGTCGAAAAATGAAGGTTAAGATTTGCCATCAGGAGTACGCTCAGCTCGCATTTGCGTAATCGGCAAATTTACATAAAAAAATTGGGATTGCTCTCCCGTTTCAACACGGCTTGAACACCGTCCTCCTAATGGCTTCAGGCTGTCATAGGGCTACCCCGCCCTGTATAGCGGCACAAATCGGCAAACAGGCGGCTCATATCGCTCGTTCTCTTGTCGGCTCAGGTTAATTGTCAGCGCTGGCTTCATCCTGCTTGATTTTAAAGGGTTCGATCCTGTTCTTTCCAAGGCAGTTGGCTTCAATCGGTGGATGGAAGATCAAGGTTCAACTGGCTCAAGCATCTCTGCAGCTTTTAGAACGAAAGCAGCGGTTTTATAAAAACACCTAAAAGTTCGTTGAAGTCCTCCAGGGCGATTTGGTAATGGATGAGACGCTAATTTTCGATCTTAGTGACAGCATGTTGTCACTAATCCCCTGTTAAAACACACTTCTCGCCAATACAGTACCCGACAGTTCACGATACATGACTTTAGTAGGTTCTTAAAACACACTTCTCCAAGTAGGGGTTGCCTTGGAGCGTAATTTTGATTGACATTTCGTAATGAATCGGGATGTCTTAAGTAGAGATTGCCGACTCAAGGAGTAAGCTGGTCGATCAGCAGAACGAAGATGATCCTAACTGTTTAAGACGAACTGAATTTTGAGAGTTAACCACAAGTGAACTGATACTGAATTGACCGTCACAGGCTAAACTCCCATTTTTTCCTTCATGGTAGCCGCCCCCTTTTCTCGGTCGGCTTCGCTGCCTCAAGGGGTTCCCGCTCTGTTCGCTTCTTGTTCGTCTTTCGCTCGCCTTTCGCTCTTCCCTCCATATTTGCCCTCTGCTCTCCGTTCTCCGCTTAGGGCTATTGTCCCATCACTCTGCCCCGTAAAATCGTACTCAGGCGGCGTACGGCTTGTCTCGCTCGGTGGTCGCTTCTCGGTCGATGGTCGGTCGCCTAAGGGCTTGTTGGGGATGAAAAAAGTTCTGTAAAATTGTCAAAATAAACTGTTAATTCGCTTGACTAAAAGGGCTATCAGAGCTATTATAGACACAACCTAAATAACATATATTTACTTTTTAGGTATAAAAATATAATTATTACGGGGAGGATGATTGCAATGGGAATGGAGTTTTTGAAGCTATTGACTTTTATCATTATGATTCCAAGCTTTAACCTGCTTCTGGTTGGAATGGACGAAGAGGCTCCAAGACTTCGCAGAATGGGTGCTGGCGTTGGTCTGATTTCGATGGCAGGGTTCCTTGGTATTATGACAATCTTGTTTTGTTGATTGCTAGAGTAATCAATGACCTGCTTAAAAACACACTCGGATGAGAGGAGGTGAGTTTTTGAAAAGTAATGCAACCTGTGTTTCGATACCGACAAAGACTGTTGGTATATCGAAGAAGATGGTAGTCGCTTCGATCTTCATTGTGGGTATAGCTTTCAATTAACAATCGGTGGCGTTCCAATGCCTTGTTCCCTTGAGTTGGATTCCGATTGGTATGTCATCATGAGGGGTGTTCGCTTCTATCTCAGGAAAAAAGACAAATACCCAATTTGGAAGTATTGAACTGTAGGAGGGTTTCCAAAATGAAGGTTGGTTATATTCAGGCGAGACGTATCAAGGATATTGAAGTTTTTCAAGTAACAGCGAACGTGGACAAGATTGCTGTCGATCTGCTTGATGAATCCGACAAGTCCAATTCTGAGGGCGAGGTATTCGCGAAGTTGTTGTCCGAGATATCTGCGGGAGACGTGATCGTGCTTCAGGGGTTGAGCAATCTCCCATACAATGACGTATCCGAATTATGCTCGTTTCTCGGTAGTATGAAAGAAATGGCTGTTGAAGTACAACTGATTGACGAAAGTGACGGTCAACCGCTATTGAGTGATGAGGGGTTTGAGGCACTTAGCTACTTACAAGGATACATTCAGCAAAAAGATAGCCAGAAGAAAAAGATTGGTCGCCCTGCGAAGAAATTCGCGGATAACTTCTATGAGGTCTACCTCGAATATCGTAATAAGAACATTAAGGCTGATAGTGCCGCCAGCAAGTTGAAGCTAAATAAGCCGAAGTTTTACGAGCTGGTCAGGCTGTTTGAATCCTAAGAGATAGAGCCTTTTAGAGTGGGAAGGGAGATGTTAGGGGTGATAAGTTTTTCAATAAATAAGACTGACGAAGAAGTATTCGATGCAACTAGGGTTGCACTAGGCTCTCAAAAAGGAAAGTACTCATCTCGAGGTAAGGAATGGCAGAGTGAAGTCATTTTCGCTTACCTCGAAGGAAGAGTTGCTGGTGATTATGTCAATGTTGAAGGGTTTGCAGTAAGGTGTGAGGAAAATACGAACTTCGCAAAATGGAGTCGTGAAGATAATTTTATTGATAATGCTGAGTGGCAACGAGGATTTAAAGGGGTTACAGATACATCTCATTACTCTGGTTCGACACGACAGGAGAAGAATGAAGTTGATAATTTGATCGACAAACTTGTTCAAGATGAGGAGGAGGAAGCAGCAATTGCTGAGTTCGAAGAATTGTACGATGAAGTAGCAGTCGAGCATGGCGTAAACCTTAAAACCCTAATAAAAAAGGCACTCCAAACGGGATATGCTAGATACATTAATCGAGTGAGCGAAATTGTTAAGGAGTACGGGAAGGAGGGGCTTATGGAGTTTATCCTTCGGAACGAGAAGCTCTGTAATGTATTAGAACTGAAGGATGAGGAAGCTCCAAATATAACCTTTGAAGGAGGTGAGCAAATCGAAGTCGGATATGCGAACTTAGGAAGGAAATATTTCATTCATGCTGGTGAGAGAATTAAGCAAGTGGTTTGAAAATAAGATAAAAGGTGGAGATGGAATGAATATTCTAGAGACAATCAAGGTTCCTCGCATTGAGGATCGGGAAGTTAGGGAACATTGGCGTAAAGACTGGACTCCGGTATTAGATGAAGAGAGTATCGTAATTGAATCCAAAGACGGGTTTTCTGAAAAACAGGAAGCTCTTGTGTTACTGGGTAAGCGTAAGACAAGGTTGATGAATAGAGTTTATAACACTCATTTTGACGAATACGAAATATTTGTTAATTATGCTGACGGTAAAGTTTATTACTTTGATAATAGAAAATATAGGAAGGTTATCGATGATAATAAAATCTATTTGGTTGATCATTTAACAGGGGAAACAAAAATGGTATATGACGGGGAGTTCTTTTACCCGACCAAAACTGTGTGGTTGATGGAAAGCAGCCCAAGATTAAGTAGAACACATCGTCTTGGAATTGAATGGAGAGCCAATGCTTTTAGAGGAGATCCTATCTATATTAAGGATCATCAATTAATCGCGGTATTATATTTTGGTCAAGATGCACTAGATGCAGTTGAAGAAGACCATACTTTGGTTATTAACCATCGAAATTTAAACAAGCATGATAATCGTCCTGAAAACTTAGAACTGTGCACTGTTGAGGAGAATAAAGAGCATTATTGGGTCATGAAGCCTATTTTAGATGAGAAGAAAGCTGAGTTCTCTCGTCTTGTTGTGAGAGTACTTCAACAGATTTTTGGAGCTGGAGTTCAACCGATAGAAGTTTGAGTAACCTACAGGTGAATTGGGGTTAAGGTAATGATTGGAGAGACAACCTAAAGCGTGGTATCAGAATAATTGATACTGCGCTTTATTTATTGAGCGATGCCTTAGATTTTGCTTAACTTCATGTCAAATTCGGCTATTTCGGATTCGGACAAGGTCAATAATGGCATCATCGTCCAGATCGAATCGTCAAATGTTAGTCACGATTATGTTAATTTTGCCGTACTTTAGCTTTATTTGATTGATTATCCGTATCAGGTTATCGACACATACAGGATCAAATGCTAACCCTCTGTTGTTCGAGGTAACAGTGAAAAAGCAGGTTAACATGACTCCCATCAAAATCCAAAAACATAGTGAAGCCGTTGTACATATTGATTTACCTCTGTTTCCGGCTTCAGGGTTCCGATCTGCTTTTCTGCTCTTTATTTTAACCCGAGATCCGGCAAGAAATCAGCCTATCGCTATTAATAGAATCTAATCTCAGTAATTTTCCGCAGTTATCCAATCCCGCAGTGATACTTTAATTGTGAGATCAATCTATATTGTCATTTTCTTCATTTAATAATGAGAGTACGGATGGGAGTGTAGGTATCGCTTAATTCATATGCAGTAATTATTTCAGCTGAGTGGGGGATGAGGGGTCTATGCGGTTCAAGCATGAACAGCTTAGTTTAGAGGAACGGAAGGAGCTCTTTTAGTAGGCACTCAATATTTTTATATCGCTGTTCAACTTTCTATATAACATCATTCAATCTTCGTTAGAAATCACTCAACTTTCTTTATAACGTTACTCGATGTTTTTTATAATGCACTCAACATTTGTTATAACGCACTCAATGTTTTTATCAAACTCTAAGTCATGCCAAATTATTGCTGTAGTTTTGATTCGTACAATCCAATCACTTTTAGAACGCTACACGATGTTTTTAGCACCCTACTCAATGTTTTTATAAGCCACTCAATATTTTTATAAAAGTGAAAGCATAATCAAATTATTACCTCAGTTCTGCTCTGTAAACAGAGTGTTTTATAAACCGTTGTCTTTCCGGTATCTCCACCTTGAGTATTCCCCACCAAGATTGGGGTATGAGCGCTGACCATAGTAAACGATGCATCTCCTCGATTATGAAAATTATCTTTGCTTTCCTTAACTATACCTGCAGATCGATATTATACAGACAGACTTTATTATCTTCGAGAGATAGGGAGTAAGTACACATCAGCCTGATCTTGTTGTTTCATTCCTACTTCCTCAAGTACCCTTTCTTCATTCAATCATCTCTATTAAGATTTCAATCCTCAATAGTTTGCGAAATTCCCCGAGTAACATTATTAATCTTAATCGGCACATGACTTTGATTTAGGCAGCTTGAAGCTGAGTAACTTTATATTACTTAGGCTTCGGCTACTTGTATTATATTTTTTGCCCATTCTGTTTTTGGTGATTTTCGCTTACCACTTCTAGGGATTTTCGGAAGTTGCAAAAAGACCCAAAGCCTAAAAATCGGTCAAAGTGAACCATATTTCTAAGTAGGGGGTTGAAACAAGGTTTTACAGTCAAATTATGTTCATTTTCAACGACTTTATTTGTTTGAATTCAAGCTTTGCATAATAATTTCAGAGGGAGAGATCACTCGTGACCACTATGAAAACACAGATTGCTACTAACCTAGATACTTTAAATGATGGAGTAGCTCAAATTAGGAATAAGTTTGATTCATCGAGTTTGACGAATGAAGAACGGCAAGTATTTCTTTTAAAGCTATCAATCGTCAAAATGATATTCGATTTTTTAAAAGTAATGAAAGATACCTCTGAGAAACAAGCAGCTTTGATTACTCTTTGTATGCGCGGCGGTAGATGCACAAGTAAGGATATGCGTGAATTAGATTTTCGAACGTTGGATCACATGCGTTACTTGCGTAGCCAGATGGAGACTTTGTTGGAAGCTACCGTTTTGAATACCGATAAAGTGAATCGTTTGTTTGAAACGAATTCTCTTGCTGAGGTGATGGAGATAAAAAATTGGTATGTAATGAACGTTCTGCAAAATAAGCAGTTGTTATGTTTCATTGCTCAAAATTAATCGAAGGGGGTATCAGCATGGCACACAAACCAAATATCTTTCGAGAAGTAATAAATACTCGGGAAGTCATTATTGAGCAATTAAGAAGAGCCAATCCAAAGGAATATGATCTGGTAAAGCGGAAGCTTGATGCCATAGATGAACTGCTTCGAGACTTGAGATCACTTCACTGGATCAAGCATAAGAAAGCAAATGAACGTCTTGATTACTATTTGAAACATGCCGACTTGAATTGTAGAACTACAGCTGCCCATTATGAAGTCGAAAATATCAATGTAATTGAACAGACAGTCAAGTACGCTTCGGACAAGATTAGACCTTCAGTGGATAGGGCAATAAGTTGTATTACGGAGGCTAAAGATTTTGAAACCATTGATGAGGCTATGGAAGCCTACCGAGAGAGTGCAACCCATCCGGGGACATATGGTTATTTTTTACCAGGGACTTCTCTATATTTACCTGCATCCAAGTATGATCCGAGTTTAAGTTTAAAGGATTGCAGGAAAGAGTTAGCTCGTCTTGGCGTCTATGCTCATTTTGTAGAGTATGTTCTAACCCAAGAATGTAATTCAACCAAGCTTGCCCATATTTTATCTTTGCTAAGTACACGAAACGGGAAGAAGATGGATCGTGAGGCAGTGAAGATGTTCTTTAGTGGTGAGTTTACTCTGCAGGGTCAGCACACGATAACCGATCAATTAAATCGGCTATATGAATGGCTCGAAGAACAGAATCCGTATCGGAGTGTAAATCAGCTTGAGGAGGCTGAATTGGATGCCGGTAATGCGGATTAAGGGTTTATTGGATTACCGTTTCCCTAAGCATGACGAGGTTTATTTCCTTGAAGGGGTTACTTTCGAGCCTTTAGCTCCCGATCAAATGCTTCAGTTGGCATCGCTCCCCTACCGAGACGATCTCTTTCTTCGGCTGGCGTATTCTGTTTCTTATCCCTCACTTCGTCATTATGCTGATGAGGGCTGCCTTGATCTAATCAAGCATCTTCAGCAAGATGCCAGTATTGAGACGAGTTTGGTTTCTGAAGTCCCGATTCGCAGCCTGATCATCCTAACCAATCTGAAATCGCCGCTCTATTATGTGCGGGAAATGAAATGGCACAAGGGGACTGATTTCCTTGGAAGTTTTGGGATATACACGATCCACTCCAAGCTAGGCTTCAGCGGCGAATTAATGCAGAGAGTAACGACTCAAATTGTCCAGTATAGTTCGGAATCCTGCAATACTTTCGAACGATTGTTGATCGGGTTGATTCAGCCTGATAACAGTTGGCAGGTGGTGCTAGTAAATATTGGGGTCTTTCCTGTTAATATAGGAAAGGGAAGTAGTACAATCACGGTAACGATAAGGGTTTATGATCCAACAGTTTTCGCCAAAATGGTCATTGGCGAGCTGAATCCGAATGATATTCCCTGCCAGGAGCTAAAGTCGATAACGAAAGTAGCGGGGAGTTTACAGCACTTCAAGTAGTCGGGATTTTGCTTCAACATGCCGATTACCGAAAAGAATGCTCTACATTGCAGTTCAAGTGATCATGGGTCTGAATGGATGCCGATACAAATCGAAATGGACAGCTATCGTTATTATATTGAGATTTTCGTTCGGGGTCAGAGATTGTCCGATGGTTCAAGATCTTAAGAGATAATTTTTAGTATTACAATGGAATGACTTAAGTAAGGAGTTCTTGCTTTTGTCTATTTCCATTCACTCCCTCTCTCCCTTGCCTACTCTTACTTAACACGTATGAGTAGGTCTTTTTTATTTGATCAATCTATAGAACAAGGGCGCAAGGCACATTGGGGGCGTAGAGTTTGTAAAATAAGCAGATATTATAAGCTAAAGTGAAGTACCGCCGAACAATTTCTTGAGTTATTAAATCGAACGAGGATACTTTATCGGATTCGTGATTATTAAAAGCTGTATTCTTACATAATATTTGAGCCTTCTTGATCTCGGTTCATCAGCAGTGATTACGCCTATCTGGTATTCTGCTCATTATTCGGGACTTATTCGTTGATACAGGTAAATGTCCGAAATAATTATAGGTTTACACAAAGTGCCTTCCCTCGTTATGGGGTAATGGCACTTTTTTTCTTCTAGGATGACCAGATATTAAGCCGAATGAGATCCAGCTGTAAAATCTCTAGCAGTTTTTTGGGTTTATGGATTCCGATTCACTTTTTCGATTGGTAAATACAGAAAATTTACGGTTAGTGTAACAGAATTCTTTATTCAAACGAGGAGGAAGTCCGTATGCGTAAATTCTTTTCTAAAGCAGTTGTAGGGGTAATGTACAGTTCGAAAACTTGGAGTCTGTATAAGACGGGAGTTTGGATGATGAAGTCGATGATGTTGTTTGCAGGGGTGCTCATTGTTTATGCGGGGGTCTTGCTAGGGATGCTTTTCTCGGGTATGCAGTTGCCTGAACAGTTCTACAGCCCTTCACTATTCGCTTCAATTACGGTGTCAGTTGTGACGTTTACTTTTTACCGTTCGCTCAGCTTTAGACCTGAGCAAAAAGTATGGCAGACATACCTGCTAAGGAAGTAAGTTATTAATTTTGGAGAGGATGTGATGTCATGAAGCGAAAGATTACACTGTTAATTATGTTAGTCATGGTCTTATCGATGTGCTTCGGAGCAGTCGGGGTATTCGCAGCTGGGGAGGACGAATCGGGCGTTAGAACAATCATGATCCCACCAAGTGATAAGAAGTACATGGCGGAAGTTTGGTCTAAAATGGGTGAAAACGGCGAGTATCTGGAGATGGAGTTTAAAGAAAACTCCAGAAACGATAATACTGATACTCGGCTGTTAGAGTATGATGATCAAAGCGGAAGTATTGAGTTCAAAATTGAGAATTTCCGTTCTGCAACTGAAAAGTCGCGGTCGAGAGCATTAGCGACTTTTGTCACCGAACTTCAAGATTCTGCTGTATCTGGACAGACTCAGAAGAATATAATGGATACGATGAATGCAATGGATAAAGATGTATCACTATTGCTCCTTCCAATTGTCATGCAAGCAACATCGGCGGATGTATATACAGCTATGAAGTGGGTTGCCCCTCTTTTATCAATTGTTCGAGTGATCCTTGGAGTTGGAGCAGTACTTATAACAATTTTTCTAGTCGGCTCAACTGTACTAGATATGGCGTTCATAGGCTTGCCTTTTGCTAGGAACTGGATGGATGACAGGGCAAGTGAGAATGGGAATCAGAAGCCCAAATTTGTTACTAATGAAGCACTATCAGCTGTTAAACAAACGGAAGCATCATTAGACAGTAGTGGTGGATATAAAAATGCGTATCTAATATATTTCAAGCTGAGGATAGTTACTTATATTATTCTCTCGATCTGCTTGCTCTACTTAGTCCTTGGAGAGATTGGCGGTTTGATTGCTTGGTTGTTAAAACTCGGCAGCGGCGTTGTATAGAGCTCAGTAATCCAGTTTTCGGGTGGAACTAAATAGAATGTTTGTGTAACCGCCTTGGTATCAGGGCGGTTTTATTTTGTTCATTTCACCCGAGTACCATTTCTTCGACCCGTTCTCACCCCTACTCTTTCAGATTTTCCTCAATTTCCACAGATATTTTTTCAAAATCCCCCTGAGAAAGCTAAAAAATTGCACAAGAAACATGAGATTTTTTACTACATACATGCACGAAATATCTAGGAAAGGAGCATCGAAATGTGCCAGTCGATCACTCGAATCAAACCTTTGGCGTTGAGATTGAGTTCACACGCATTCAACGGCATTTTGCCGCTAGAGTCATCGCAGATTTCTTTGATACCTCCCCAACTCCGAGAATAATGTGGGGTTATGAGGTGTATGACATTCAAGATCGTTCAGGACGGACTTGGAAAGTCCTTCGAGACGCTTCAATTGAGCCTGAGAGGCTGAGTGGAAGTGATGTTGTCACTGGAGACGACGAGTACCAGTGTGAATTAGTCACTCCAGTATTGAACTATGCCGATCTACCAATGCTTCAAGATTTGATTAGAGAATTACGCACGGCGGGGGCTTCACCTAATAAAAGTTGCGGACTCCACGTTCATGTTGGTGCAGATGGCTTTACGCCAAACCAGTTGCGTATCTTGTGTAATATCGTCTTTGCCAAGCAAGATTTGCTGTTCAAAGCAGTTCGGGTCAAGAGTGATCGCCAGCGGTATTGCCAAAGCCTTTCCGCTGATTTCATTCAGAGGTTAAACAAGAAGAAACCGAAGACCATGACTGCACTTTCGGATATTTGGTATTTCGGGGTAAGAGGAGCTAGAAATGACAGATATAACGAAAGCCGGTATAGAGTTCTCAATTTACATCAACTCCTCTCAAACCGCTTGAAAACAATTGAGTTTAGGATATTTAACAGCACGATGCATGCCGGTAAGGTTAAGACCTACGTCCAGTTGAGTCTGCTCATTGTTACCCAAGCCCTGAATCAGAGAAAGGCTACCAGTCGGGTGACTGTGCCAAGTAATTTTAATGACAAATATAGCTTGCGCGTATGGATTCTCAGAATGCAAGGTTCGGGGTCGGAGTTCAAAACCATGCGGTATCACTTGTTAAAACCGCTATCTGGCGATTCTGCTTTCCGAGATCCATCGAGACGTGAGGAGCAAGAACCTGCTTTAGCGGAAGTAACATAGTCTTATATTTCTGGAAGGGATGTAGAAAATGCAGAGGAAGCTCTATGCAGCCTATGGTTCAAATCTTCACATTCATCAAATGAAGGCGAGATGTCCAGATGCTTACGTTATTGGCCATGGTTATATTTATGATTTTGAATTAGAATTCCGAAGTGTCGCCAATATCAAACAAAGTCCAGGTCAAAACGTACCTATTGTCCTTTGGAGTATTTCAAAAATGGACGAAGTCGCTCTGGATCGCTATGAGGGGGTCTCAAGCGGTTTATATCGGAAAGAGACGCTCGAGGTGCATTTGGAATTAGGGGAAAAAGGTTCGAGCCAACAAACTAAAAAGATATTCGCGATGGTTTATTTGATGAATGTTGATGAATCAAGACCCCTAGCAGCACCAAGTCCTTATTACTATGAAATTATACGGGATGGCTACATGCATCACGGACTTCCATTCAGTCCCCTCGCTGTTGCAGCGATCTTGTCGGGAGCCAGTTACATTGATGAGGGCGTAGATCAGGATTAAGAATTGCTGAAAATTTCGCACATTAAAAGTCTAGCGATGACTTTCTATTATGGTCAGTAGCTTTGAAAGGAGTTTTTATGAATGGAACTTTCAGTTGTAATGACCCAAGGGGTTAAGGAAATCGGATGTCAAAATTGGGATTTAGCAATTGCTCTTATTTTTCAATTATATCGGCAGCGTGAAGAGTTCATCGTTTTCAAAAATATGGGTAACAACACAGTTGTTACGGACGGGAATGATAATCACTTGGTGACCGTTGACAATAAGCATCTCTTTTCCGAAGATGTATGGGCGATATACGGTGACGATGGAAAAATGAAAAATTATACCATCTTACTCCCGAGGGAGTACTGATTGTTCGACTTGTCGAATTATGTTGAATAAATGGAACTTATTCGATATGTGATTCAGAGTAGCGTTTTTCAATAATTCATGGGGGTAAGGCTATTGGAGAAGCTAAAGGTTCGCTTGGTAGGTGAGAATGGTAACATCTTCAATCTGCTTGGCATTGCTTCAAGAGCATTAAAGGATGCTGGACTCGATGGTCAGGCAAAAGAAATGAAGGACAGGGTTTTGTCCGAAGCACGTAGTTACGACGAAGCACTGCGGATTATCATGGTTTATGTAGAGGTCGAATAGCTTGACTCGTTTGTAATAGTTGTAATCCTTCGGGGTTGCAGCTTTTTTTTGATGAAGCTCATTGAAATACGCCGCTGAAGCCCAAAGCAAAGACGGAGAACAATTATACTTTTGCACTTTTTCTCGGATCAATTTTATTCCTATTAGATGAATTTTTATAAGTCTAAGGGGATGAGAGATGTGAATGTGAGGAAGAGGAAGTTCTTTAGTGGTATTGCCCTGTCTTTGGTCATTTGTCTGCTGGTTAGTCTGTTCCCGCTCGGGGGACTCGCAGTCGGAGCAAGCGTGACGGATGCCGTTTACAGTGACTTTACGGTCACCAGTGCAGTTTACGATTCCGATCCGGGTGATTTTACTTATGTTATGTCGGATCGTGATAGCGGCAGTATTGAAATAACGGGATATACGGGAGCAGGAGGAAATATTGTTATACCTGACAGTATTGATGAATACCCTGTTTATGCGATTCGAAGTTCTTGGGATTCTTCGATTTCAGATTATGTTGGAGCTTTTCAAGCTAACCAAGATATTATCAGTGTTGAGATTCCTGAAGGAGTCAGGGTGATTGAGCCAAATTCTTTTAAGGATAATCATAATCTGACTACGGTCAAGTTACCGAGTTCTGTAGGGGAAATTAGTACGGGAACATTTGAAAACAACACAAGTCTGAAGGAGGTCACCCTTCCGAGTAATTTGCTTGTTATCTCCGACAAGGCTTTCAGAGGATGCACCAGTCTTTCAAGCATTTCGTTACCAGACACTTTAAGGGAGATTTACGATTTCGCCTTCGAAGATTCAGGACTTTCGACCATTTCATTTCCAAGCAGTTTAGATTACATCGGAAATGGTGCTTTTAGTTTTAACCGTAATTTGGAGACTGTGGTTATTCCCGAGAACGTTCAACAAGTAGTCAGTGGTGCATTCAGTTACGATTATGGGCTAAGAAGTATTTCGTTTGAAGGGACGAACACAGCAATCGGTGGATCTGCAGATGATTTAAACACCATCCCATATCAAGCTACGATTGTTGGTCATATCGGTTCGACAGCCGAGGAATATGCAACTAAAAATAATATTCCGTTCAGGGACATAAGCAATCCAGGGTTCATTGAACCAGACAACGGGGATCAAGATCCACTGTCCCGTTTCCATCGGGGTGAGGATGTTGTGGTGGCTAACCTGTTTGAAGATCCGGTCTTAGCCGAATACTTTGTCCAGTGGATGAGTGAATCATTGCCTACGTTTCCAATGGAAACTATTGTTTGGTCTGGAACCGTTAATGACACAATCAATAAACGTGATGTAGAGAAAAGAATGGAGTTGTATTTCGCTAGTTTCGGCGTATTTTCTTTCGGAGATCCAGATTATAAAGGCTTCACAAGTCTTGAGGGGTTGCAGATTTTTAAGGACTCGATTTTGTCCAATCCAAATTACAGTTCCAATGCCGCATTTTATTTGAACGGTAATGAGTTGACGGATGTTGACGCCCTTAGCTTTTTATCTGAAGTAAACCTGTTGGACTTAAGTGATAATCAACTATCCAACATCGATGGCTTGAATGGTTTGACAAGAGTGGCTCATCTTAATCTCTCCAATAACCAGTTGACGGATTTAGATGGTCTGTCCAACCTTACCACAATCATCGAGCCAGAGAGTAACCTTAATCCCGATTCGGTTCTTGATTTTAGCCGTAATGAACTGAATAATATCTTGGGGTTATCAAATCTTACAATGACTGAGTTTATCAATGGAAAGTTGATCGACTTCAGAAATAATGATCTTACTAATAGTAGCGTCATTTCTTTGCGGAGTCTGTTTGGTGTCATGAATCCGAATGGTCGACTGCTTTTCGATTATAATTTTTTGAATCTGAGAAGCGATTCGGAGGGGATTCAGTTTTACAATGATTGGTTGGATGCATCGGGATTAGCAAGTGGTGATCCACAAGCCAAGACTCCTCAATACCGCTACCGATTTGATCGAGTGGATACCTTAAAAGTCGAGCACAGAGAAACGGGGACGGATACCGTACTTGATTCTGAAATATATTCTACTGCCGACAATAGCCTGCAAATTGATGATGTGACCGTATACGAATCGAAAGAAATAAATGGATATTCTCTTATCGGAGATCCAACTCAAATGATAAAGAATAAAGATTACGTTTATACTTCTGAACTCGTTCCAATGCTAAATCTAATTGACAGCAGTTCAGGGCAATCGCTCGGAGTTGAAGAACCTTCGGATTCGACCACTTATACGGTATCAGATGAGAGTATTCTCGATTATGACGACACGGACGGTAAGTTGTATGTAGTTGGAGATGGGAATGTAACCTTGAGTATTGCTCAAAATGGAGTTGCACAAGGAAGCTTCCCTTTAACTTTTGATTATCATGGTTCCAAAGATCATCCTGTCGTATTTTATTATCAATCGACAGCACCTGCGAACACGCACACTATGACCATTCTAAATCCATTAGGACAAGGTTCCGTGTTTCCGACCGTTGGGACTCACGAGTATCCATCCGGAGAGACAGTTTCGTTATCGACCAACAATTCCGTTCCAGGATACGAATTTGAGAAATGGGTCATTGATGGTGAGGATGTATATTATCCTAATCCATTTGCTTTATGGGTTGATGTTGTGATGGATCGAAATCATGTAGCTCAAGCGGTTTTTAAGTCGACTTCTCCCGCGCAGTTTACGTTGAGCGTAAATCAGATCGGGGAAGGTCTTGTCTCCCCTACAGGGGTAACAAATCATTTTCCGTTAGAGCCGGTAACCTTGACTGCAAGTCCAGCAGCTGGTCACAGATTCATAAAGTGGGTTGTTAATGGGGTTGAATCATTCACCCCTGTAATGACGATCACCATGAATAACAATACCACAGCCACCGCCTACTTCGAACCGCTGATTCAGTACACTTTATCGGTTGATCATGTCGGAGAAGGTGATGTCTCCCCTGCTAGGGTATCGAATTTTTACGAGTTTCAAACAGTTAACCTGACTGCTAACCCTGCGGACGGATATAAATTTGTAAAATGGGTCGTAAACGGGGAAGAGATTTTGACAGCTAACATTACGATTACGATGGATCGGGATATCACGGCGGTTGCTTATTTTGACTTGATAACACCAACTGCACCGAATCAGTTTATTTTAACAGTGAATCAGATCGGTGAAGGAGCGACGACACCAAGCTCCGATAACGAAGAGTTGAAGTATGACAAAGATGGAGAGGTCACATTAAAAGCTGATCCTGCAGAAGGGTATGTATTTGTGAAGTGGATAGTCGATGGGCAGGATTATACAGAGGCTAAAATCACCATTAAAATGGACAAGAATAAAACAGCCACAGCATATTTCGAGCCGGTCACTCCACCGCCAGTAACAAAAGGCGAGCTTACGGTTGAATTTAGAGATTCAGTAACGAATGAAAAGATTCGAGATGATGAAGTCTTAACGGATTTAGAGCTTGGAGAGCATTCCTATATTGCCGATGCAGTGATCGGGGTTTATGAATTAGTTGGCGAAGCTTTGAAAAAGGTTGTCTTGACCGTTGCCGAACCATTCCAAAAGATCACTTTCTCCTACAAAGCGAAGGTTATAACTTCACCTGCAGATGAGGAAGATGATCCAGTTGAACCACCTGTAATCAATCCACCAGTGGAGGATGATCCGGTCGAGCAGCCTGTAGTTCAGGAACCACCTACTTCATCAGTGGTTGAAGAACCTGCTGATCCGCCTGTAGTTGAAGTTCCAGCCGAACCTCCTGTTGTTGAGCAGTCGGAGGAACCTATAGGCAATGAAAAGCCGGTTTTCGAAGATCCAAACTCTGACCAACCTGTAGAAAATGAACCAGTTATCATTCAAGAGCCGGTAAGTGATGCCGACTCATCGGAGGATATTCCGGTTTCGAATGATGTTTCGATAGTTGAAAAGGCTCCTGAACTGGATCAGGTTCGTATTGTTACGATTGACGTTGAAACGGATGAAGTCTTGACAGAAGAGATTCTGCGGGATTTACCACTCGGCAAGCATGGGATTTCTGCTCCTGCTATAGAGGGGTATGAATCTCTAGACCCTTCGATTCAAAGTGTAACAGTTGAAGCTCAAGGTCGCCAGTTGGTTGTCGAGTTCAGGTATCAAAAGCTAAAGCAATATGGAACGGTCTTTGGGGTTGTCTTGGACAAAGACGGCAATCCGATGAAAGGTATACAAGTTGAACTGCATTCTGATCCGCGTGTCACGTATACGAATGCCAATGGGGAGTATAAATTTGAGAATGCTGAACTTGGTCAGCATACCGTCATCTTGAAGAATCCTTTCACCAATGAGGAACTTGGAAAGGTTGAGATTGTTGTTTATCAGGACAGCGAACAAAAGAATTCCCGGACCGAATCGTTAAAGGATGCAAGCGAAATAAGGACGGTAATTGAATTAAATGAATCGGAAAATACGAGACGGATCGACTTTATCATCGAACCTGTCGAGCCAAAGGACTTTATCCCACAAATCCCACAGGAACCGGAGCCGATTGAGCCGAAAAGTAAGCTGCCGATCATCCCGATAGCAGCCACTCCAATATTGATCATTGCGGTGATCATCTACTTCCGTCGTAAGAATGTGGTGATCTACGATATTTCAGACAAACATGCTAATAACGGCTTTATCTTGAGGAAACTACGGGTTAAGGCGAAACAAGAAACAACTATCGATCTATATGGATTAGAAGTCTCCCATGTTCGCATCCAGTTCAAAAATCCAGCAGCGTTCCAAAATGTCGACCTGTTCCTGCAGCATGGAGATAATAAACGGTCGGTAAGTTTGCAAGATGACCAAGCCTACTTTGATTTTGATCTTACAGTCCTTAAGGATTAACCTCTAAGCCACCTCGTTTAGCTCTCGAGGTGGCTTTTCATGTTTTGATTCCATTCGTGGGACATTTTTATCTTACGGAGTCGAATTTGGAGATTTCAAATAAATAGTAGTAGAGGAAGGTGAAGAAGCAATGATAAACCTAATGAGACATCAATCGTCGGACAGACAAAGAAACGTTGAAAGGAATAAGGATTCGAGTGAGCATGAGGATAATCTCTCATTCACCTTCTTCGATGAGGTTGACGGCTCAACAGTCGATGTGGGTATCGGCACCGAGATCGATCCGATATTACGACATTCACCTATCGTTGATCCCGAGCCCCCTACTCCTTCCGACCTTGTCGAGCCAGCACACGAAGATGACCCACAGCCCGAGACTGATCAACCTACTCCAGTCGATCTGCCATCTTCAGTCCAGGACATATCCGATCCGGAGGAACAAGTTCCACAGGACGAGATCAAGCCAAGTTTCGGTTTAATCATCGCCGCGGCAGAGCAATCGGACAATCCCGAGCCAGAAAATTCATCAATTGATGACTTGAAGGAACAGATCAGTAAAAGTGCCAAGCTATTTGAAGATACGAGATCCCATATCAGCTCCCGCAAAATCACAGTCAACCAGTCTACCCAGTCGACCCACTCTACCGAGTCAGCGGGCTTCCTCGACATTGAAGAAGAATCGGTTGAAGCTCCACTAATTCCGTTTGATGATGTTGAAAAGCTGGATGAAGAGTATGTCAAGCCTAAAGACAATGTCGGAGGATTAATAATTGAAGGTAATCAAGCAGCCACCGACCAATCAGGCGCCAAGTCCAGAGAGCCTTGGCTAGTAAGTACCTTCATCGTGGCTCCGATCAGGTGGCTGTTCCGCGCTTTGTACTATCATGGGGTAAGGGAAATCATTGGTTTCATCGGTAACCTGATGAAGTTTCTATTGATCAGTGCAGTGCTTACAGTAGGAGCCTACATCGTAATGGCACACACTTCTGACTCTGGACTTTCAGCCTTGGAGATGGCTACTCAACATTATGAGGTATTAAAGAAAGTCGGTGTAACCTTGTATTATGACATTTCTTCCGCAATGAGGGGTAACTAAGTCCTTCTCATTCTTATAAGCGACTTCCACAGTTCAGCACAATTCGGCAATTGCAATAAAGGAAATCCTTTCCTTTTGTCGAATTGTTGGAATGGGGGAGGCGATATAGGATGGATATAAACCACAATGATAGTATCATTTATAGACTCAGCAATTTGGCGTTGACGGACGAAGCTTTGAATGAGGTGGATTTATCTTTTCACCTTGTAAGGTTGCAAAAAGAAGCCGATTCTTTATATCAATCCTCAGGTATTCAACTTGCTCCAGATGTTATAAAGTGGGTCAAGAAAAGTATTATTAAAACCTTGCAAGGATTGAAGGAAGTTGACGATACCGAAAGTAAGGTTTTTCTAGTCGGTAACTATAACCATGAAATCAAGATAAATGACCGTATAGCAAGGTTTGAGCTGTCTGAAGATCAAGGCCTTTTAGCGAAAGTTGGAAAGCTGACCACAGCATTACGCACTCCTGATCCTGAGTATCCAGAAAAGCACACTAGTTTTCAAATGGTAAAGCTAACCTTAGGTGAGCAAGATGCGTATTTTTGTTATTACCGAGGGGTTAGGAGAAATAGCATGCGTACCTCAAGTAAGAAGTTATGGGTAATAAAAAATGCCAATCAATTTATTTTTACTGAGGATACTATGATTGATCTTGGGGGTAATATTGACTTCTTTATTGTCGGAGATTTTATCTTCATTATAAACGTCCGACATTTCGAGTTCGCATTTGATTACCGAGATCATATTAATGAACAGCGAGATCGGAATTTGACTGAGATTATTTCAATGCCATTCTTTGATGGTGAGGATTCGAACAAAGGGAAATTCGAGGAGTCCTGTAAAAAGTACATCCACTCACGGGGATTAGCTCAAATTAAACGCGACACCTTAACGGCAATTCAGACCAATTTTGAGGCTAGATGTAATGAGCTGTCGCAAATCAAAGCAAGCCTTCCCGAGGATCAAGCTGAGCAGGAACGGTATAAGAAGAAGTACGGCACCATCTGGGAATTATTCGAATACATTGATCTGGATAACCGTAAGATTATCTTTAAAGAGGATGCTTCCCCCAGGGCTTTATTACATTTCTTTGCCGATAAGATCGTAAAGTCATTTGTAACTGAAGACTTCAAGGTGGCGGTTGCTTACGAAGAATAATTCTTAGGGGGTATGTAAGTCCTCTTTGGGAGGGAGAGAATTATGTGGGGCAAGCGTGAACAGGTCATCTTATGGGCGACAGCATACCTTCCCTTAGTCCTTATTATGATCTACAGATTTATTGACAGTAACGACTTCTTTAAGCAAACGAACTGGGCAACATGGTTAGCCAAGCATATGGATAAAACGGTCTTTGATGTAATTGTTATAGCGGGGATAATCATCATATCACTGCTCATCTACCGCTTGGTTGCCATGTGGCTTTTCAGTAACTATGATCGTCAATTACAGGCTAGGGAAATAGGTATGAATGTGTCAGTCAGAAAATATGAGCGTTTAAGTGTGAATGACTATTCATTTTTCTTGATGACGTTACTGTTACCCTTAGTCTCCATAGATCAAGCATCGGGAATAAACCTAATGGTCACAATTGCAATTGTATTGATCGTCATTGCAATTTATGTGAAGACGGACTTTATTAGCGTATGTCCAGTATTCTTCGTATCTGGTCGACAAGTCTATAAGGCAATCATTTCGGATCAAAGTAAAGAAGCGGAAATCGCTGATCCGTCTATCCGCCAAGAGGTTATTGTCATAACTCGTGAGAAGTCAATGAATTTGAATAACAAATTTCGGACGGTAAAGTTGATCAACAACATCTTTTATTTATCCACAAACAATAGTGACGAAGATCAAGATGATTTTTAGCTTGATTGGGGTATCGCATTTTATTTAGCAAGCAAATAAACAAGGGCACCCATATCAAATGGAGTGCCCTTGTTTATTTTTTTTTGCCCTCTGTGACTCATAGTCGACAGACCAAGGAGAAGGTTTTGTATATCATTACATTGGTAATTCGTGGACTTTCTAAACCGAAGGACGCCTATCCTTCCACTCGTCAATCTTTCTCGGGTCAACATTGAGAATCTCGCAAATATGAAGAGCGATGTTGACGGTTGGCGTTGTAATGCCATGCTCAATATTTTGGTAGTGTTTTAACGATATATTTACAGCACGACTTACATGCTCTTGAGTAAGTCCTTTCTTTTCGCGGACAGCTTTTAATTTCAAAGTAGGGAGCAACTCCTTGCACTGTTGTTTCCCTTAATGGTATATAATACGCGAATCTTTGATAATGAATTATAGTTGGCGAAGTATAATACATATACTATAATTGTCATTAAGTGTCGAAAGCCTTGTGATATCAGGGGTTCATGGGATTTTAGGCAAAGAAAATATGATTTACGAACCAAATTGTTAAATTATGAGGAGGAGACAGAATGAAAAAGTTGTTATCGTTGGTGTTAGCTCTCACGTTGGTGATAGGGGGTATCTCTTTTGGCACACCACTGAAGGCGAGCGCAGCAGATTTACCTAAGGAGCATAAAGAGGCACTCAACTATCTTAATGAGATCAGACGAACTGTTGGTATAAAGGAGCTTGAGCTCGATCCGTACCTCAATAAAGCAGCCCAAAATCATGCAGATTACCTTACTTTACATGGTTTAACTTCATTAAATACCGATGATGGACACTGGGAAGACTCTAATAAAGCTGGTTTCACCGGTGAAAACCCAGGTGATCGTGCTAAGGCTGTTGGTTACGATAATTCTTGGGTAAGTGAAGTTATCAGTTACGATGATGATACGTTAATGAAAACCTTAGATGGTTTTTTAAATAAGACAGTTATACATAGAGATTTTTTATTTAGTCATGCTGATATCAAAATCGGTTTTGGAATCTCGGGTAGTAATGTAGTTTTCAATATAGGTAAGTCTGCAAGTGAGGTTACACCACCAGAGTTTTTCTCCTATCCGTACAACGGACAGAAAGATGTCGACACTTACTTTTCGAGTAAATGGGAGAGACCAGACCTCTTAAAGAAATTTGGTGTAAGCAAGTCAGGCTTTGCGATCTCCTATTACACACCCGAGTGGGCGGATTCTTTCACAGCAAAGATTACCGACAGTAAAGGCAATGACGTTCCTTTCTACTCCGATGAAATGGGGTTAGTTCACTTGTACCCTAAGCAAGAGCTTAAGTACAACGAGACCTACACCGTAAATGTGAAGTACGGCAGTCGTAATGACACTTGGTCTTTCACAACTAAATCCGATCCATCTAATCCAACGAAACAGTCAGTGAATGTTTCAGCAAAGCCAACAGCTTCAAAGGTTTTGGTCAATGGCAAGGAGTTATCTTTCCAAGCCTACAACATCGATAATAACAATTACTTCAAACTTCGTGATCTTGCAATGGTTTTGAATGGGACACAAAAGAGCATTTCTGTAGGTTGGGATGGAGAGAAATATGCAATATCTCTTGAATCCGGGAAGCCATACGGAGAGGTTGGCGGTGAGTTGACGGTCGCTGAAAAGCTTAATACTGAGAAAGCTACACTGTCAACTTCGATCATTTACCTAGACGGTAAGGAAGTTAAGCTTACAGCTTACTTGATCAACGGCAACAACTATTTCAAACTTCGTGATGTAGCAGCGGTCATTGATTTCGGGATAACATGGGACGGAAAAACAAATACGATTGGTATCGATTCCTCAACGGGGTATGTCATGGAGTGAGCGTGATTGCCGTTAAGCTGATTTATGGTATGGGGTTAATAGAAAAGGAGATGTTAATTTTGAAGAAGTACATCTGTATATTACTAAGCTTGATGTTGTTTATCGTTATGAGCCCGGCTGTTTTTGCTTCTAGTCCGAAATATTTACCTTTCAATTATGTTGAGGGATTTCATGATGGGTTAGCGGTGTTTGGAATTTATGAAAAGAATGATATCAAGATGGGGTATATTAATACCTCTGGTAAAATCGTTATTCCAGCCAGATCTGGTCAGTACGGTGCGTTCAGTGATGGACTCGCTGTGTTTACGAAAGATCCTATTTTCGGTAAATACGGATATATCGACAAAACTGGAAAAGAGGTTATTAAACCATTATATGAAAATCCTCATGACTTCAGTGAAGGTCTAGCGGCGGTTCGAACTGAAGTGCTCGGAAAATGGGGTTATATAGATAAAAAGGGTAAAGAGATAACTCAGTTGAAATATGAAGATGCAAAAGATTTTAGTGAAGGTCTTGCAGCTATCCGTTTAGGCGATAAATGGGGCTTCATTGATAAGACGGGACAAGAGGTCATTAAACCACAATATGAAAATGTCTATGATTTTAGTGAAGGATTGGCATCAGTTGAGTTAGATGGCAAATGGGGCTATATAGATAAAACAGGACAAGTAGTTATTGAATTTAAGTTTGATAATGCAGTTCTGAGTTTCAGTGATGGATTAGCTATATCAATATCTAAAGCTTCAAAGTACGGTTTTATCGATAAGGCAGGAAACGAGGTGTTGACTCCGCAGTACGATTATATGCTTAATTTTAGCGAGGGTTTAGCAGCGTTTGTAGTTAAAGATAAGTGGGGGTTTGTAGACAAATCCGGAAAAGTAGTCATCCAACCTCAATACCATGAAGTCATTTCTTCTTTTAATGAAGGACTGGCAATCGTATCAAAAGTGGCTTCAAACGGTAAGATTCTTGAGGGGTTTATTGACGAAACCGGAAAAGAAGTGATTGGTTTTACTAGTCCGTTTTTTACGGCAAAGCCATTCAGCGGCGGATATACGGTTCTTTCTGACGGTGGAGAAGGTAAGGGATATATAGTTGCAAATCCAGTACCCAAGAAAGACGCAAATTCAGTACCGCAAAAGGACACTAACATTAAAGATAGCTCAATATCAGCCCAACCGACTACATCCAAGGTCTTGGTAAATGGCAAAGATACAGCCTTCCAAGCGTACAACATTAACAATAACAACTACTTCAAGTTGCGTGACATCGCGATGGTTCTTAACAATACAGAGAAAAGCTTCAGTGTTGGATGGGACGGGGCTAAGAATGCCATTTCTCTTGAAACAGGTAAACCATATGAGGCAGTGGGCGGGGAACTGATGGTGCTCGATAGCCCGACTTCTGAAAAAGGTAATTTATCAAGTTCGGTTATTTACCTGAATGCTAAGTCAATCACTCTCAAGGCATACACCATCAAGGGTAACAATTACTTCAAGCTTCGTGATCTAGCAGCAGCTCTTGATTTCGGGGTAACATGGGATGCATCAAGTAATTCCATAGTTATCGATACATCATCGGGATATGTGCCTGAAGGCTGATTGATGCTACAACCGGAAACGAGAACCTAATAGTGATTAACCCTAAAGGGGTTGTAGAGCTAAGTGTTTCGGCACTTGGCTCTAATTTTGTGTTCATGTTTCCAGATTATGCTACAATTATAAGGACTAAAGTCTTGGGTGGTTCTATTTATGTTAATAGGAGTAATTCAGGAAAATCCATTTTGGTTGTTCTTATCGGCAGCATTCGTTTTTGCTGTACTAATTATCCTTTATGCCCAGGGGATACTGGTAGTCGTTTATAAAGATCGCTATTACGGGGTGACAAGATCAAATTTCTTCACCGATGTAACCGATCAGTATATTTAACATCAAGAATAGTCATAACCTCCTAGTTAGCGTTCGATACTTTAAATTCAAGAAAGGGGTTTTCTGATGTTACCGATTAACGAGACTCTTATTCATTTCTTTAATAGCTATGGAGGAGCAAGTCGCAATACAACAATTGAGACATACGAATTACAAGACATGGGCAGATCAACGCGAATATATAACAGCTTGACTCGTCCTATGGATATCAATTCCCTCGTAGCAAACATTGAGGGAATTTGCAGTGAAATTAATGGTGAGGCAAATGCCTACCCTATTGTATTAGTCGATAAGAAGTCTGATCGATCCGTCATGCTACAAACCTCTGATGCGATTCAGTACTATGCTTATCGAATTGAAGTGACAGTACATGAATCCTAAGAAGATAAAGAATCCTATTGCTCAAATCAGTAGCGAGTAACCCACTTTAAGGCTTGGTAAACGAGGTTATCTGGCTAACCAACATTGTTGATTGTAAAAAATTGTATCTTACCAGACATTCAAGTATATTAAAACTAATAGAATAAACACTTTGAAGCGGAAGCACCGCAGATCATTTGCCTTAACGGGCGAGGTCTGCGGTTTTTTACGTTTCGACTAAAACTGGAGGTTGAAAATATGTGTTGCTCTTTCTGTTCCAACGATGCCGAGAAGTTGTTTACTCATTTCACTCACAACCTTGGCTCACTTTGTATCGAATGCTACATGCGGTTTCATGGCTCATGCGGGGTATGTAGTCAGGCACTTGTACCTTCCGATCCCCTGCCCGATGTTTCGTATCGAGTTCAAGCCAAGTTCATTGGTCTGGGCGACAAGAACTTGATAATATGCGACAGTTGCTTTGATGCGGTTCATAAAGAGTTCTCTCACATGTTTCAGGGGTATCAGGAGCATTAAGGGTATCGATTTTGAAAAGCTCTTTATGGTTTAGCAGGTGCTTATAAGACTCATGGCGAAATTTGTAAGAATCAATTTGATGATGAAGTAAAGAAGGTGTTCAGCAACTTGTTTAAGAAGTTATTCGGAGATCCCTTCGCTGATCTTGAGCGTGAGCATAAACCAATTCCACTACAGCGTAATGGTGACATCAATTACGAAGTCGAATGGCAAACCGCCAATATAGAGAAAGACGGACACAAGGTAATCCATGTCGATCAAACTCGGCATGGCGAGACCGTTATGATCTACCGTCTACACCATCATGACTTCAACAAACTAGAAGATCAGCCTATCCACTTGCGTATCAAGATCATTACTCCCAAAGGGGTAAAACGCCCTGACTCGAACGCTTTCTTGTCTTTTTACCATAATAACAAACTTATGCGAATTTCGGACATCAAGATTAAAGGAGAGCGAGTTAGCCGCGGCTACGGTTCCATCTTGATGACAGCCATTATGCATCTCGTCGATCAACTGCAAGTTCGGTATATCACCGGATGGATCTCCGGGGTCGACTGGGATCACATTGATCGATCGGAGCATTTTTACCGGAAACATGGTTTTGATGTTGAACTGAACCATGAAGTCCAAAGCGGCAGAATTACATGGGTTAATCAGGCACTTGGGGCTACCCGAGAAGAGTATGAAATGATACATACTGAGTAGTTATTTCGATTGGAGGTAATTTTGTTGTGTGAGAAATGTAGTTCCTATGATAGTAGTAAAACAGAGTACGGAAACACATTTATTCAAGGTCATTTGTCATTCCGAATATATGAATTTAATGATGAAGCTTACACTCTCTTTGCGTATGTCTTGAATGGTAGGGAGTGGGAGTTGAAATACCCGATTGTAAACTCTTCATCTGATGATATTAAGGTTTGCGTACAAGAAGCAATTTATCTCGGTATATCTCAAGAAGTAAGAGATTGTCTGGATCACAGACAAGCGTTTTTATTGTACGGTTCATAACAGAAAGCAGGTGATCAGATGAAGGCTTGGGCTAATATCGATATTCCACTCAAGAGCTACACAATTCACTTGGATCACGACACATGCCCTTATGTCGTTGAGATGAAGCAACGAACTGATCAGGGGTGGAAGAAGCAGCAAGGGACCGGCGGATGGAAGCATTTCCGGTCGAAAGAAGAGGCATTGGATATTTACGAGATAAGCTACGAAGGAAAACTTACGTTAGTTGAATGTGGTCATTGCAAGTAATCAAAGGTTGTCGAGGGTTAAGATATAATCAAAGTTTGTTTTCATGTCACATACAAGAATGGTATATGTTCCCTATTGAATGGTATAATGGCTAAAAACCATGTCGAAAGATGGAACTGATGGTCATTATACTTGAGCACAGTGTACATGATCTTCATTTATGGTAACGGGATGTTATTAATTACAGCTAACGGTCACTATTACGGAGCTACAAGAGAAAGTCTTTTTACGGATGTAACTGACCGATATAAATCTAGTCAATTTAACATAATGTAAAAACTTCAAGTTTGCTTTTGTTAGAAGGACAGTATAAAACGCTGTCCTTCTTTATGTTTGGAAAATGTCGAATTTCCGGAAAGGGTTGCTAAGGAATTTGGAGAATATTTACTTATAGGTTTTCGGATGGGGGTCTTTATGCTTACGGAAAATGATGTAGTTTCTGCTGTTCCAATAAGCTCACTGATTGAATATTTCGGTGCTGGAGCGCCATCTGATTAATCAGTAAGAGCCTCGTTGTTAATAAAATAGAGCCATGATGTTAATGAGTTAGAGCCACTTTAGACTTAGGCTGTGATAAACATTATTACGTGTTGATCAATATACTAATGGGTAGCTTAGTTGGGTCCACATCCTTCACTTTTGGCAGGATGGTTAGCTATTTTTGTAGAATTATTTATTAGACCGCTATAACCAAAGTTGAGGTGTCCGCATGATAACTCGTGAAGAGATAATTGAAAAAGGTAAAGAGTTCGAAATCAATACTTCCAATGTCCAGAGGGATTATGTGTTTGGTTGGTTCTTAGCGGGGATGTATTATATTTCCGAATTGAAAGACCACCTCGTATTAAAGGGTGGTAATGCGTTAAGGAAGGCGTATTTTGAGAATGCACGATTCTCTGGCGACTTAGATTTTGCTGTTCAGCATTCTTTGCCACAAGAGTTAATACAGCAGGAAATGGATAAGGTATGCGATTTTGTACAAGAGAATGCTGGAGTTATTTTTGAAAAGGAAAAGAATAAAGTATTCGAGAAACAACGAATTGATAAAGACAAAAAAGTTTATGAGGTCAAAATCTTTTTTAAGGACTTCTATGCGGTAACAAGCCAATTGACCATAAGTATTAAAATGGATATCACCCAGTTCGACAGGATTCATTTACCCATTCAGAAGAGATACCTTGTCCATCCCTATTCTGATTTCAGGGACATTCCCATTGAAATTAGCTGTTTAAAGCTGGAGGAGATTCTTGCATCCAAACTAAAATGCCTCCTCCAGAGAAGGCATTCTTCGGATTTGTATGATTATGTGTTCTCCTTTGTTTTGAATAACTCTATTGTTTTAAACCAAGTGGAGATTATCAAAACGTTTTCTAAAATGACCATTTTTGAGGAACGTAGGATAGGCGTAGCACGGAGTTTACTTGTGGATTTGCCGTTTCAACTTATTAAAGGATTTTGGGAAAAGCATCTGGTTGTACCCCAAAGAGGAAAATTACTTTTTGAAACGGCAACGGAAAAATACAAACAAATCATTAACGAAATGTTTGGTTCTCTCCCCATTGGTAGAGGAGAGTTGGCGTTTTTCCCTTCCCACTTCCGTAACATGATAATGGAAGCTGGTCAAAAAATGACGATGCTTCAAGTCAATTATAATGGAACAGTACGACTGGTTGAGCCTTATTCACTGGTTTATAAAGTGACTAAACAAGGTATCGGTAGCGAATATCTTTATGTGTTTGATACGACTTCAAGACCCGACTCCGCACCCTCGGTAAAGAGTTTCTTGCATGCGAAGATAAGGTCTATGGAGTTGACTGATATTAAATTTCAACCCCGCTTTGAAATTGAGATTTCCAAAGCTGGTGAGTACCAGGACAATACATATTTTGGGCGACCCAGATCAAGCAAGCCGAAGCTCACACGCAGAACCTTCGGTAGAAAGATTTTTGTTCCAAAACGAAGTTCAAGGGCAAAGGTATCGACTGGTCCTATATTCATTTACAAGTGTTCATACTGCAACAAGGAATTCCGTAGGAAGACACATAATAGCGTTTTAAATTCTCACAAAGATAAGTACGGGAATAAGTGTTACGGCAAGCGCGGATTCTTTGTTCGAACGGTTTATTAATCAACTGGGAGCGATAGTTGAATAGGTTGACTGAGAGCCATCATTTACTTGATGGCTCTCACTACTAACATGCTGGCTCTATTTTTTTAACAACGTGGCTCTGATACATTAACCCAATGGATCTGTCCCACCGAAATATTCATGATTATGGGTTTGTTATTGAACAAGCTCTTCATACATCTGAAAAAGGTATTGACATCATCGCTGTTAAGGATGGCTACACTCTATTCATCGAAGCTAAAGGTGAGACGAGTGCTTCTGAATCAAGCAGCCGGTATGGAAAACTGTTCAATAAGAACCAGATCAAGAATCATGTCGGAAAGCACTGCTGGCGGTATCAAAAATCCTTACTATTCATAAAGATTCAACAGACATTGGTGTTGCAATAACCTTGCCGGATACCGAGGGTCACAGAAGGGTAATTGATGAGATCGATTATGCTTAGAGAAAGCTGAATATCATTGTGATCTGGGTAAGAGTTAGCTCCACCGTAGAGATGAAATTAAACTGAGCTGAGAATCTGCAGTAATTGGCGGTGAGAATATGGGTGAAGAGAAATGGTATCTAACGACTTGGTTTATAGCAGGTTTATTTGCATTTTGGTTTTTACTTGTTCCATTGATCTTAGGGGTATACTTTTTGCGTCTTAAGGAGAGCCATCGCAACGAATTAGTACTGTTCATTAAAGCAAAGGAAGATGAATTGACAGAGTGGGAAAACGGGCTGAGGGCGAAAGAGGAAGAACTGGGGTTGAGATTTTCTTATTTACAAGAAAAGCAGGATAAAGTAGAGCGCGAAGCTCTAGACGGGTTGAAAAGAAAGTACGGTGCCAAAGAAGAGGAGTTGAGAGTAAAGGAAACGACTCTACAATCGAGGGAAAGAGAACTTGAACTTAAGCTCATAGATAAGCAAAGGGAGCTAACTTTGCTTAACTTAGCTTTTAGGTTGAGATTGATACAACAGGCAAAAGAGCGGGAACAGCTTGAAGGGCAATGGATGGCTAAAGCAAAAATACTTGAAGAAGAGCTTGATCAAAAGTTGGTTAGTAAACAGCAACAAATAGATAATATTGAACTGGAACATCAACGTTTAATGGTTCAGTTGTCAAATGAAAGAGAACGAGAGGATACTCTGTGGCAACTTAAAGTTGAGTCGAAAGGTAAAGAATTTGAACAGAAAAAGTTACAGATGCAAAAAGAAATTGATGAACTTTATCTATTACGCCAAGAGCAGTTAACAGCGCAGGAAAGGACTTGGGCAGAAGAATTAAAAACAAGGGAGATCGCTCTTGAAAGTAAAGAGCATGAGATTGAATTAACGGTTGGGAGAAAACTGAAGGAACTTGAAGATGCTGAGAAGGCTTACCAGCTAAGGTTGATTAAGATGACTAAGGCAAGGGAAGATGAGCTTATCGGTAGGGAAAAATCTTTGAGTATTATTGAGGAGTCGATCCTCGAGCGAGAAAACGATGCAACACGTCTTGAGCAAGAGATCAAACGTGCTGAGCAAAGTATTTCAATACTCAAGTCCCAAATAATTACTTTGGACGATGAATTATTATATCAGTCATTTGGCTTTTATGAGACAAGATATGATATGGAAAACTCAGATGAGTATAAGGACTATTTAGAAAAGGTCAGAAATGAACAGAAGAAACTTGTTAAGGATAAGCGGGCGGTAGTTACCAATGTATACTATGATGAAGTTGATGATTCGATAATCAAGAAGCATGTTAAGCTGGCAATCCGATCTTTCAACAATGAGTGTGATTCAGTAATAAGCAAAGTTAAATTTAGCAATGTAGAGGTTTCCGAAAAGAAGATCCGAACGTCATTCCATTACATCAATGAGTTGAATCGACACAACTATATTGAGTTAGCCGAAGAATTTTTATCTCTTAAACTAGAGGAGCTGTACTTAGCTTACGAGTATGACCAAAGAAAGCAAGAAGAGCGGGAAGAGCAGCGGAGAATCAATGAGCAAATTAGGGAGGAACGTAAAGCCCAACAGGAGCTCGAGGAACAATTGAAGATACTGAGGAAAGAAGAGCAACATCTTGAAAATGCATTGAAGCACTCTGCTCAATTTAGTGAGGAGAGAACCAATGAAATAAAAGCCAGATTAGATGAGATCCAGCGTCAGAAGGAAGATGTCGATTACCGAATTAAAAATACAAAGGCTGGGTATGTCTACGTCATATCAAATATCGGCTCTTTTGGCGAAAATGTATACAAAATCGGCATGACAAGACGGTTAGATCCAATGGATAGGGTGAGGGAGCTTGGAGGAGCATCTGTTCCATTTAGATATGATGTCCATGCGGTAATATTCTCGGATAATGCACCCGAGCTGGAGGCTTCGCTTCATAGGGCATTTACTCATCAAAGGGTAAATAAAATCAACGAGCGAAAAGAGTTCTTCAGGGTATCCCTTAAAGAAATTAAGAGAGCGGTACTTCAAAACCACAATGCAGTCATCGAATTTACTATGGCAGCCGAAGCTCAGGAGTACAGAGAAACAAAGCTTTTAGAGAAGCAAATAGATCAGCAAATACCGAGTTAGTATTATGGGGGGTAAAAATGGCTAAGAAAGAACGTTGCTTTTGCGGGAGTGGGAAGGCTTCGAAGAACTGTCATCGCGTTACTTCTGACAGCCGCGCGGAGCATTTATTTAAATTATTTGGCGAAGTTGATCAAGCTGAAAAGAAATACTATGAGAACAGTGACACAAAACCGCAGTGTTATTCTGGCTGTAATAACTGTTGCAGTGATTTCTTTACAGTTTCCGAGGTTGAATTCGAAATTATAATGGATGAAATTCATAATACATGGACCCAAGAGGAGATCGTGAGTTTATATAAGAGAGTGATGGACAACGTCAGGAGCTTTCAATCAGAGCATCCTGAGCTAGTTGAGGCATTAAACACTCAACTTGATTATGAACGCAACATAAATAATCTTAAGTCCTTTAAGGGGAAAAGCAGAACAAGCTTCCCATGTCCACTTTTAGACAGTGAAACGGGAAAGTGTTCTGTATATGAAAAGAGACCATTCATCTGTAGGACACATGGAACCACCCATTACATAATAGAAGAGCTGAGGTCACTTGAAAGTACTGTATGCGAGTACATTCCAAGTCGATTAAAGCATAATGAAGTTTCACCGGATTTAACTGACCTTCACGAAAAATACGAGCAGATTGTAAATGTAATCACCAATAAAGGATCACTGCAGATACGAAAATTGCCAATTTTTTATGGGATTTTCGTTTTGGCATCCATAAATAGCTTTGATCCTTCAAAGCCAGTACTTAAGGATCGTCACAATTTGGATATGTCAATGAAGGACAGTAACAAGATGCAGTTAAAGAAGGCAGCATCAATGGGGTAATATGGGGGTTTTTTAGGTTGAAGTGTATTGCGGTTAAGTACAAGGTTTATTTTAGTCCATAATAATTTCTTATAAGGTGGTTAGTACTATGCTCTTTGAGCAGACTTATATAAAAATACTACGGTACTTTGACAAGCACTTTTGGGAAGGAAAAACATCTGAAACAAATTGGAATTACTACGGTCTTATTCTGGATTGGTATTTTGATAATTCTGTCCTATGTATTGACTACTTAGATATTGCAGACTTTTTTGACCACAATGGAGGTTTTGGATTTGTAGATGATAAATATCTAACGGAACAGTATGGTAATCTTCCAACTGCAAAGTGCTTGCAAATCCTAGAGAACATTCTGAATATCCTTAAGCATTCTACCGTAAATAAGGAACAAAATAGCCATATGATTGAAATGGTCACTAAAGTATTAATAAGGGACAACGTAAAAGTTGTTAATCGGGATACTGGATATATCACTGTAATGCCTGATGATATCCTTGATTCTGGGTCATATTGTAACATTGTTCGTGTAAGGGAAGGGGTTTTAAGAAAAGAGTTAAAATCGGTATATCAGAACGACGAGAAGCTAAAAAAGCGTATGCAGTATGAGTTTGAAAATATGCAGAAGCTGAAAGAATGTCCCCAAGTACTAAATGTGTTCGATTTTAATCAAGATAATTATTCGTATCTAATGGAACAGTGCGAAAAGAATCTTTATAAGCATCTGGAAGATGAGATGGAGCTGTCTTTTGATGAGAGACTGAAAATTATTATGGACATCTTGGCAGGAATGGCATTTGCTCATGAAGAGACGATTATTCATAGAGACCTTCACTTAGGTAATATTCTGAAGATAGGAAACGATTTTGTAATAGCCGACTTTGGATTAAGTAAGGACCTTTCTATCGAACGGAGCATGAAGTCATCAGTCACAGAGAAGAATAATCATCTATTTGTTGATCCTCTTGCAATGTCTGATTTCACAAAGCTAGATCAAAAGAGTGATGTCTATTCCATAGGCAAGATAATTGATTATGTGCTCACACATAATGCACTGGATTCCAACCATATCTTCAAGACAGTAGTCGAACGTTGTATTTCTCGAAATAAAGACCTTCGATATGACTCAGCCCTTCATATCCTCAATGAAGTTGATAGTATTCTGAAGAACCAAGACCAGGCAGCAAACAAGCAGAACACTATTAACAAGATCCTAAATAATCACTATGATGCTCAGGTGCATGATTTTATTATTGGTTTGACAGAGACAGATAAAATCAGCAAGTTTATAGTTGAGCATAGGTTGTCAACGTTCTGGAAACTTGTATTGAGATTTGAAAGTGGTTACCAGTCCCAAATTCTACAATCCATATCTTATAATTATGTAGAAGCAACTGGCTATGGTGGTTGGGGAAACTACGATATCTTTGCTCAAATTGCCTACAACTTATGTTTAAGCTTGGAAGATTTTGAGGTGAAGAAGATTGCAAGAAGTATTCTAGAAGGTTGCGCTGATATAAGATACAGCGCAAGAAACTTACTAGAAGAGCTACCTGATTAAATGAACAGATGTAGAATGATTGAAAATGACAGTATGGGATTCGTGCGAGGAGTCCGTATTGTCTTATTTTTTTTGTTCGAGAAATCTTTTTCATGTGATCAATTTGCCAGCAGGCTTTGGAACAGTGGTGTCGAATGCAGTAAGAAAATGGAATGCTCAGGGGTTGATATAATGAGTAAACGCAAGGTCACTCTTAACGTCAAAGAAGTATCCGAAATGATCGGTATATCTAATGCTAAGATTTATGAAATGGCTCGAATGAACCAAATACCACACATAAAAGCTGGTAGCAGAATAATCTTTCACGAGGATGTATTGCGGGATTGGATGGGCGCCGCAAGTGTAGCACCTCGAGGACCGTTGTTTACTCCATTACATGCGGATAGAACAGATTCAGAAGATGCTCTTACGGGAACTCGTTTTGAAATGCATTTGACCGGAGAAACGATCCGGTTTATTCAAACAGTATTGGAGATTCAGGAAACTGATATTAAGAAGCATCTTGACGAAGTCTACGATGAAAGTGCCACCAAGAGTGTTTATTACAAAGACAAGCCAGAGGATCTTGAAAAACGAAGAATGTACGCACAAAGGCGTTACCATGCCTTAATCCTCGCTCTGGATGAAATTGACCGAGAATTTAGTCGGGCGCAGAAAAGGGAACTGAAATGACTGACCTGATCGGTTATGTAATCTGGGGTGAAGACGAAGCGAAAAAGTGGTATAACGGACACATGACTTCAAAAGAGGCAGCAGAGTATCTCGGTTTATCGAGATATATGTTGAGAAAATTTGTAAGTGAAAATAAAATTCCCTATACCCGATCATATCGTGATGTTTCATTTCATCAAACGATATTGGACGCGTGGATGAGAGGCGGATTTATTCCAGGACGAGTTAAGTTGATTTTGGATGAGGAGTGTATTGAGTTTGATCATAGGGATGCCCTTCAGGAACATTATAAGAGGTATCCCGAGTTACTTGAAAAGCTTAAAGAACAAGAACGGGAACTTGATCTTCAAAAAGTCAGTTCTGAGTATAGTTTTGAAGTCCGCTCAAATGGGGTCTTAATTTCATTGGGGAATTCAGAGAATCAGATTGCTTTCCAAGCTTTCTTGAGTAATAATGCGGTCGATCAGCTAATTCAGTCCGTGCAGAAGTATCGATCTCAACTTTGAAGGGAGAAAACAATATTGGCTAATCCAGTTTATACTCACGCCGAACAAATCAGAATTGCTTCGAGTCATGGACAAGATATCAATTACTTAGTCTGCTACGGATATGTTGATTGGAAAAGGGACACTAACATGAGACCAGCTGTTTATGTGTTGATGGAGTATCGCGGTAAGGTTTCCTACGATACGCCACCCCACATCACAACAGATAAAAATCCGGATGGCTCAACGGACTTTGAGAAGGTAATGACAGCTATTAATGAACTAAAGGTAAAATATAGTCTCTGAGCTTACGAAGAAACCGGCAGTATAGGACTCGCTTACCGAGTATCTATACTGCCGGTTTTGTGTTTACTCCATTAATTCGCGGTAACCCTGTAGGTGTGTTTGAATTGAGAGTACAAATCATTTTGGGACTTCATTCAGGAGAATTTTCACGTTATGTATATTCAAAATCTATAAAGTGAGGGCGACCAGTATAAGTACCAAAGCAATTGTCAGCGATAGTCGGGTTTTACCCACACTACCCACTGCCCCCATTCTTTTTGATCTAATGCGGCTCTACAATCGATTTAATTGTATCAGCGGTTCCCTTTGAAGGTGAAAATCGATCACAAGCTTTTCTACGCTCAAAAGGGGTTAGTCTTGCTTAAATTTCAATGAAAACGCTCTGCCGGTAACGTGTCCGAAAAACTACCCATAGGCTCGTTAAAAGAACACGTTCCCTGCACTCTATGTTGATTACATTATAATAGTAGAAACTCGTTTGGGACTATCCTATTCGCCCTTGAAATCCCCGATAAGGGTCGACCTTCTCTCTTGCTGATTACGAAACAGAAAGGACTGATTCAGATGAGGTTTCTTCTCTATTTAGAGAACTGCTTTAACAAATGCCATGCTGAAGCTAGGACAAAAGGCAAAGTATTCCCTTCCGAGTACGATAAAGAAGTAGCTGAATTGAGACTTCGAACAATCGATTACATCTTGGCTTTCATGGGGTCAGCAATTGACCACACCTACGATTGTTTACCAGGCGGATTCAAGAATAACTTACCACCGACTATGAAAAAGTGCTTCGAAGTATTTGTCCAAGAGTTCCATGAGCATGGTTATCTATCGGGGTTAAGATCGGCAGCTCGTCAATTGAATTTACCAACAAATCAACTCCAGAAGGTTCTTGATCGTATTGATGGGGTAATGAGGTCACTTGCTTCCAAAGATGTTAAAGAAATAATGAACGCCAAAACTGACAGGGAAATGAAGTTTTCAAGGCATTTCTTTGAGCAGAATGTAGCCAGTAATAAGGAAATGATCTGTAATTTGAGATGATCAATTGTAGCTTAAATTTGACAGTATTGAATTCGCTGGTCGAGTTCAGTGCTGTCTTTTTATTTGTCATTGCGAAAAATAGTTTCTCGAATGTCGGACTTCATTTTCCACTTTGGCAGCCAGATTTAGATTAAGAATACATGTAGTAAGGATGCGGTATGGCTCTATGCAAGTGACCTGATGATCCTTCTCTCGTCAGGGGGTAACGTCCTAAATCTCCCTTCTCTGTTTGATATAAAAGCCATACCGCATCTCCCACCAGCAACACAGTTGAAGCAGCCGCAATTGAAGTGTCTTAAAAACACACTTCTCCTGCTTGAGCTCAGTCGGCTCAAAGGGGTTCGTCATCCCTGTCGGTTTCAGGGTCAGGATTCGAGCAAAAAGTTAGGTCACACAACTTGTCGTGCAATTATCATTATGTGACGAGTTCGTAAGAATCGGTTGCTGTTTTGGCTCGGATTCGTTAATAACTTGTCGTACATCATTACCGGTAAACTTGTCGTATAACAAAGCCCAAGGAGGTGAATGGTCTTGAAAATCCAAGAAGCGGTCGCTCGTTATCTCGAATACCTGTCGGTCGAAGAAAAGTCCGAAAATACCGTCAAGGGCTACGCCATGTGTTTCAAGCGTTTTATGCAATGGTTGGATGCTTCGTGGGGTAACATTTCGAATGTGGAAGACATTTCTCAAACGGTCGTTCGGGACTTCAAATCATTTCTTGAATCTCGGACGGATCGTAGGACTGGTAAGAAGCTGGCTCCCAATACGATAAATCAAAACTTGAATGCTCTGAAGTCCTTGTTCGTTTTCTTTAAGGGAAAAGGGATCAACTTCCGGTCTGACCCGATCAGTGCCATTAAGTTAATACCTATTGCATCCCAAAACGATTACCGATGGCTCACGCGGCAGGAAGTAAACCAGATCCTTCATGCGATTGAAATGCTCAAGCGTACTGGCGAAAAACGAAAGGCTATGTACAAAGCGGTCATCATAATCCTCGTTAACTGTGGTTTGCGGGTGGAGGAGCTTTCGGAATTGGGGTTGACCGATGTGGTATTAGATTCAGGGTTGATCGTTATTCGAAGCGGGAAAGGCGAGAAATATCGTCATGTGCCGTTCAATGTGAAAACCCGCGATATCCTGCAACGATGGTTGGGTCATCATGGGGGAAAGTCGCCTTTCTTATTTTATTCTCAACGCAGCCAACAATTATCGGTTCGGGCGATCCAGCACATGATCGAGAAGCTTTCGGAGCAGACCAAAATCAAATTCACGGTACATCAGCTTCGCCATACGTATGGTAAACAAGTTGCAAATGAACGGGGTATCGAAGCAGCAGCGACTTTACTCGGTCACTCCAATATTCAGACGACCAGGCGTTATACCCAACCTTCTCTGCAGGAATTGCGTGAAGCTGTTGAGGGTATTGAGTTTGAGTGAGTTCGCAATTGGGGTTGATTAAGTTGAATCTTTACAAGGAACTTGAAAAATTCGGAGATATCTTCGCCGCGGCGGTCTATCTGTGTTCTGCTTCAACCGTTAAAGCTGATTCTGACAAAGAAATCGCAGCCATGCTCAAGAAGGTATTCGAGTTCAAGTACTCCACAAGCAACATTGTCATCATCGATAACTATATCGACCGAACCGATTCAAGATTCCAGTGGGAACGTCTGCTTCAGGATGCTGGTTCTGGTCGTTTTCAAGGGGTGATGCATTACGGAGATCTGGAATTGGCACCTGATCTCAAAAGTATGGGGTTATTGCTCATCGACGTCAGCCGGTGAGTTAGAAGTGTCCTTAAGGGTGGTGTAGGCATTGACAAAAGGTAACATGGAAATCAAGGAAGTGAGGCAGTTATTTTTACTGGCACTTGCGAAAATTGAATCGTTACAGGCTATTGGGGTTGAGAATAAATTATGCGAGCCACAGGATCTATCGGAGCTTAAGTTGGAGATTGATCAAATTCAAACATCACTTGATCTGATGACTTTCAAAGCAAGTGACCATTTCAAGTTTTTATCGGAGTTGATACGCTCCTGCGGCTTAATTTGTTGCATGAAGGTTGTCCAGCCCAATTCGTTGATGATGTTCTTTCAATGCAGTTCATGTCCGATCTTTCAATTTGAAGAAGCGTTTTTAAACGATGAATAGGAGATGATGGCTAATGGTATCGCAATCAATTAGTAGACCGGATCATTTCTTGGTAGCACTCATTATCAATCGGGGGATGCACCATATCCGTACCATTGTAGGTCATTACAGCGAACTTCTTCCCGAGATCAACTTATTTGATCCTAATCAAACAAACCAGAACTATTTGGATCTTGGCGGAGAACGATTGATCCTATTGCAAAACTGTTTGAAAACAGTGAAGGACTTTAATCAGTTTTATAGTTTCTGTTTCGAACAGGGAGTCAGAATCGATATGAAATCGGTCTTTGCTGAACTGTATAACCTCTGCGATCACTATTCGGCTTTGGATTATTACGGTAAGCCTAAATACAAAGTTCATCCCCAAGTCTATAGGGATGTGGTCAAAACCAAGTATCATCTAAATGAGCGCAGCAAGCAGTTTAACATCTCTCAAATTACAACTCCAGGTCATCGTGTCCCTATAGTATTAGGTGCGTTCTTACAGAGTGCTCGGTCTAGCTGAGCACTCTGTTTCTATTGTCGGGGTATATACGGGACTAATTCAAGGTTGATCTGCTTATGGCCAAACTGATATTTTTGAAAATCGACTGGAAATGAAATCATTTTTGGAGTCGGATATAGAGCAAATCTACATTAAAGGAGAAGAAGTCTAAAGAATAACGACTATCCTCAAATGTGAGATGAAATAAGGCTTACGGAGAGCGAAGGTCAGTTAGACAGTTGATTCAAGGGGGCTTTTTGATCCTCATGAGAGTTACCGCTAATCCTATTTGCCCTCCATCAGACAGTGTGGAAGCAATATAGGTGATGTTATGGTAATGAATCCTATACTTATGACAGAGACTTTCTATCTGCTTGACTATTCTTGTCAACCCTTTATCTGACAAAGGGAAGAATTAATGAATAATAATATTAGGGGGAGATATGTATGCTACTACGACACATTTGCGAAGCTGTGGAAAAGAAGAACTACTTACATCTGAACAAGGATTCGAGCAAGGATGGGATTACCCACCTAAGATGGGAGCATTCAAGGTTATTTCTCCGAGGACTTGTGGAGGTTGTTCAATCAACAACACTCTATGGTGGGCGTTGACAGTCGAAGGGAAACAAGTAACCGATTTAGATGAAAAACAAGTTCAAACTCTTAAACGGATATTGCAAGAGCCGGAGAGTATTATTATGGTGACCGATTGATTTTGGCGGTATTGAATAATATGACCTCTACTATCCGATTGATTCTAGCGGCAACCTGAAAAACTAGGTTGCCGCTGTTTTGTTTTCTAATGAAGTGAAGTCAGGATAGTTTCATAAGATTAGTTTAGGTAAAATTGATTGAAGCTATCAACTCGGAGTGAGGTGAAATTATGTAGATGTTTCTCTATTGAAACGATTTACATGATTACTTTCAACGATAGTGCAACCGATACATGAATAATCGGACTAAAAGAGCCATCATTCCGGTGAGTAGAGAGCCACCCATCCGGAAAAATTGAGCCACTTCTCCGGTGGCGGAAGCCATCATAAACCCGCTGAGCTTATGGGCAGGATAATTCAATAGGATATTAGTCTTTTATGGTAAGATTATAGAACAAGATAAGATAAGTTAAAGTCGTCGTTTTAGAATGAACTGGTATGAAACTATTATAGGAGAGTCCTAAAATGAAAAAGAAAATGAACTATTTAATCTTACTGTTAATGATCATCTTAATGGTTGGTTGTACCAATGCAGAAAATTTAACTATTACAAATGTAGAAGATGCTCCACAAGAAGTAACCACAGTTGATAAAGAACCTGAAGAAACTGTTACCGAGGTCATTGTAGAGACAGAAGGAGAAGAAACTACCCCGACGGTTGTTGACGAACCGGTAGCCGAGGAAACACCAACCCAACCCAATAACGAACTATTCTCAGGATACAAACGTATTGAAGTGGATAGTTGTGATTTGTCTGGGCATCGTAAACCTAACGTCGTTGTGGATGTTGGTGACGGGGACCGTGAATACTGGGCATTTACAAATGAACACGGGCAACTAGTGCGTGTCATTGCTGGCGAAATCATTCTACAAGATGACAGTAACGAGTCTGTCTCATCGTCTGGTAGATATTGTTCTGATGAGGCGAAAGTCCCTGGTGTCGAAAGCGATGTATTAGATGAAGGACATGTCATTGCCGATTCTCTCGGAGGGGTATCGAATGCTTATAATATTACCCCGCAAGATAGTACGCTCAACCGACATGGTGATCAAGCTTATATGGAAGATTCGATACGCAAAGCAGGTGGAGCTACAAATTTTGAAGCAATTATCACCTACCCGAATACAGAAACGCAGATTCCTTCAAGTTATCAGTATACCTATACGCTTATGGATGAGGTAATTGTTGATACATTTGACAATGTGAACCCTGATGAAGTAAATGCATCACTCGGATTAACAGGCAGTGAGCCTTCTGAATCAACTAGTTCAAATACAAACACTGACATTTCTAGTGTTGATACAAACGGTAATGGACAAGTGACGATTAAAGAAGCTAAAGCAGCAGGTTATAGCATGCCAATAACGAGTGATCATTGGTTATATCCCTATATGCGCGATGCTGATAATGACGGTATGGTAGGTGAGTAAGATTACTAACGGATGCGATAGTTAAACAAGTATAACAGGAGAGCCACTCATAAAATGGGTGGCTTTCTTTGCCGGAGGGATGGTCCAAAAATGCCGGAGATCTGGCTCTCACTCACCGGAACGATGGCTCAATATCCTCTGGAGTATTCATACAGCCAGAAATCTCGTAGTTTACGTATTCATAGACGAGTCAACGGTTGTCGGTAAAGGGTTTACTAGCAAATTATGCGTATAAAGCTGACAGTAAATCACACTTCTCCGAGGTGTGATTTTATATTTGCCTTATAAAGGGGTATCCCCGGCTTTTCATGCCCCACCTGCCTAAATATTTTTGTCAAAGAACCCTTGAGTTGTGAATCAGGAATCTAGATATTTTAAGACTGAGCGGTATTGCTTCAAGTCGACCGTAATGATCAGAAAGCTCTGTTCTCAGGAATTGACATTCAGAGATTTATAATGTATATTGCTGGTGGTGGGGTATATACCCTGCACCTTATTAAGGGGGTATTAGAATAATGGAACTTCGTATTAAAATTACAGACGCAGAATTTGCGGATATTGAACGTCGGTCGAAAGCAGCAGGATTCCCTTCAGTTAGTGCTTATGCTCGGAATCTGCTTTATCCCCAACACAACTACGAACAGAAGTGGGATGAGGTAAAGGCGTACATAGACAAGCTCGAGTCTGGTAAACCCTTTTATATTCGTGATGCATTGCCTAATACACCATCACTCTTTGGGAGATGGGCTTATGAGCAACGTGCCGAACTAGGAATTGAACCTATTGGGAAAGATCGTACTGGCACCAATAAATGGCGTAAAATTTAAGTTGTGCATTTGATTAAAGCGCTATCTGAAGGGACGAATAGAGCACTATGAGAGAAGAACTTGTTGCATGTGAAGACTGCGGTGTAACTGAAGTAATAAAAAATAAGTTTACCTTTGGAAGAACCCTATGTGAGGTATGCGAGTATGAACAACTAGAAGCCCAAGAATTCTACGATGAACTCATGTGTAACTACCGAAACGATGAAGATGCCGGAGAGGCATGGGACAGCTTTGATATCGATTGAGAAATATTGGAGGTAGTAGAATGCTTATCGATCAAGGCAACATCTTATTGATTGACCTGACTAAACAGATCAGTAGACCATTTATTATAGTGTCCAACAATGTCTATAATCGTCAATATGATGAAGTGATAGTCGCGAAGATTATTGCGAAAATTGATTCTAATGCCAATCGTGGGATTAGGATTTCAGGCGATGATCTTGTTGAAGGAGAGATTAGAGAAGATTGGTTAATTCTTCCTGACAAACTCATTACATTTCCACAGCAGTCAGCCAGTAAGAAATTAGGTAAGGTCAAACCCCGAATTTTGTCAGAAGTAATCGAACAAATTCGTTCCGGATTTTAACAGGCGTTACAAACTTCCTGAATAATAGTGTCAACAGCTGAGTTTATCGTAGGGGTATTTAGATCATTCATCCACCGATATACTGTATAATGTTACATATACCTTTTGAAGGAAGACGTGTTGAACATCTGGAAAAGATGGAGCCTTTGGATGGCTTGGGTCTATTTAATTTTGGCACTGATCAGTATGAGCGATGAGACGCTTATTCTTTTTCTCATCATCAGTCCTCCAGCTTGGTTAGCCGAGTCACATTGGTTTATCGTAAGATTTACTCACCCATCGAATATTCCGATACCAGTAGCTATTCTTGCAGGAATGATATTCTGGGGTATCGTGGGTTTGTTGATCGATAGTCTTATCATAGTAGTTAAGAGACAGAAACGGGATTGACTTATCGCAAGGGGTATTCCAGCTATTAATGCTCACTTGACCGTTCTACCCACTCAACCCCCTCCACCAGAGAAATACCAACTTGAAAACGAAAATGGAGAGACCACTGTATTCAAACCAGAGTTAAAATCAGTTCGCTAAAGCGTTGGTAGTCGGAACTTCACGAAGGAGGGGTAATTTGATTCACTTTGGCGTGAAAGTAAACGGCGGCAAGAATGGGCTAAGGCTAACAAGAGAAAATTATGCAGTAGTCAGTAAAAAGAACTCGTTAAATATAAAGTTATCAATCGACATATACGATGATGTGAACGGTGAGTATACAGATGCTTGGTGCAAGAAACAGCTTGCCGATTGCCTTGAAAACTTTGATCTAAACATGAAGTACTTCTCCTTATTAGACAAGGATAAATTTCATGGCGAGATCAATACCTTCCTCCATCGGAACAGAGGCTTTTCCGAAGTGACGGACTTAAACGAATACTCTGAGAAGTCAGGGTATTACATGATGATTTTGGATGAGTATTGTCAATTATACGTAGGAACCACGAAAGACATAAAACTCCGCATTCAGCAGCACTGGAGAGCGAAGAAACCATTTGATAGACTTCTTTTCCCGATGGGGTCAGTGGATACATCCTTGCTTTCAATAGACTCTTTTAAAGCCTTGGACACGACAAGGATATACGCTTACGTAACTCCCACAACATACAATAATGAAGATGATTACATTCAGCAGTTTTCCAATGAGTTTATCTGTAACAGAATGGCTGGAGGAAGAATAACCGGCGGGTTATTGCAAGCAATAGGAATGAGGAAGTCACGGACTCTAATAAGTAAATGACTATACAGACCCTGGCTTGCAATGCAACGAACATTTATAAAAATCTTGTAGTTTACGTTGTGATAGCTGAGATAACGGTTATCGGTAAAGGATTTAGCGTCAATTATTGAAGGTCAAATCGGAGTATAAATATATCAACTGCTATCACACTTCCACGAGGTGTGATTTTTTGTGTTGCATCCCCTCATAAGGGGTATCCAAAGTCTTATTAATGCCCACCAGATCATTGTGCTCACTCATTCCACTCAGACAAAGAGAGTTTGTGGTAATATTAGACAATAAACTTATATAGTGAAGGGTGATTTCTTATTTTGAGTATACATACGATGGATGGGTATGATTTTGAAAGGCTCATCACAAAATTATTAAAAAGTATGGGATTTTTGGTTGAGATGACCTCACTGTCAGGAGACGGTGGCGTTGATATAATTGCTTATTCGACTGAGCCTATAATAAAAGGGAAGTATCTGGTACAGTGTAAACGATGGAATGCAGCTATCGGAGAACCCACAGTAAGAGATTTGTATGGGGTTGTACTAAGTGAAAATGCAAACAAGGGCATTATCGTCACCAATTCAACATTTACCGACAAAGCGATTGAGTTTGCGGATAATAAAAACATAGAATTAATCGATGGCTCTGAGCTTAAAAAGCTATTGGATCGATACATAGGAACTCCCGATATTGACGTATCGAATGTACGTAAGAGATTCGACGAAATTGATGGATTTGACTTGGGAAAATACAAATACCTTAAGTCAAGAATTGAGAACAATAGAAATGAAAAGCAACATTATGATTTACTTCGAGATTTTTACCATTCGTATGTTCTTGGTAATGAGTTTGAGATCAATAAAGCTGGTTTGCTTGATGAGTATATTAAGTTTAATGAGGAGTTTATCCAGCGGTTCTGTAAGAGGTCACAACTTCTGCTTGAAGAAAAGAAGGCAGTTCAGTATATCAACGGGGTATTGAACTTATTGAAAGGTGATGTATTCAAGTCTGTTGAGATTTACAAGGACTTGCAACTGCTTGACCGAAGTTCTATGAATATTTTATTGCATAGATACCAAACTGTATCAGAGCATTTTACCAATCATTTTAAGGGAGAAAATGTGAGACAAGTTGAATACATAGAGTATGGTATGCGACGAATTGAGTATATTGGGAAGACAACGAATAATGCGCCAAGTGTAATGCTTAAAAATCTGTATCTAGTATTTTCAAAGATTCAATTTCAGACTGGCATAGACTATATTGAACGAATGGTCAAGAGTTACTTTCAAGAGAATATTCAAAGTGGTCGTTTTACTGAAGTAGGAAAGGTAATGCAGGAATTAATGTATGAAGACATTCAGACTATGTTCCAAGAGATTAGAGATGGGCAGTATAAGATGCTTCATTTTCCGGTGAATTTTAACGTAGGTAAGGAATCAAGCTTCAGTGGTTATAAAGGTAAATACTATTATCATCTCGATTTCAGTGAAGATTGTTTCATTACGGTAGACCAATTAGTCGAGAATTATTGGGGTAACTCAGTCCGCGAGGATGAATTTGAAATGTTGAAGGTCTTATTCAGCTAACCACCTTTAAAACATCAGGATATTTAGCAGTTTGCGTTGCCTTAATTGAGATGGCGTTGTCAAAAAGAGTTTGCTAGCAGATATAGT
>NZ_BCPS01000003.1:0-21684 GCF_016586185.1 Paenibacillus sp. EPM92 | reverse complement strand
TAGAGTATACAGCTAACAGTAAATCACACTTCTCCGAGGTGTGATTTTGTATTTGCCCTTAAGGGGTATCCCGGCTTTTAATGCCCACCACTCCCTATTAAAATGGTCGAGTGGATTTGCTCAAGCTTGTCCCATTATTTACCGATAATAATGAGAGATGAATCCCAGTTAGGAGTTGTTCATTGGTGGAGATAAAACTGATAAACACCAGTCTTTCATATTTAGGGGCATTCACAATGCCGGTACGCACCACAGAGTATAATGAGCCAGTTTCAGGTGATTTGGTGCGGTATAAGTATCAATTAAAACTTGACGAACAGGATTCGTCTGTAGTTATTGATTTTACTTCAGGAAATGCGGATCTGCTTCCAACATGGATGCAGTATCACTTCAGTACGGATAAGCTGTCAGTGGGTAAATCTGTTTTATCGAATATGGATATCTTGATTTCTGATTCTGAAGTTCACTTGAGAAGTAATATTGAGCGGCTAAAGCTTCTTTTCATGGAGGACAGCAGTTTCGGGAGTGCAAGTTTCCGTATTGGTGATAACGAGATAGTCCATCCGACCCTGTCACACAAGATTGAGATTCAAGACCTCAAGATATTTACCAATAACCAACTAACATACCGTAAAAGCGGGGTATATGTGGAAAGTGAAAGACCGATGCTTATTTCTGAGTGCCGACATCTGATGGAATGGCTTCCTTCAGTAAATAGGTTGAAGTTGATAAATAAAGACATCTCCAGCGGACAAAAATTTTCTAGCCAAAGCAACCCCTATCTCGTATTTGATCTCGACTACAGTGAGGACAGCCCTTCATTCCAATGGGATGACGCACTAGGAAAAGGCACAGATGATAAATTGTATAAGTGGTATGTCTATGCAACGCAATTGATCGATGATATGGATATTAACAATCGGATTTATTCACTTCTAAAGGAAGAACTGTCGGGCGAGTTGGCGACAAATTAGGTAGCTACACTATCGTTTATAGATAAACTATCGCCTTTAAGAGTATCAATCGAAAATAATCAGTTCCAAAAGCAAGTTGAATATTGTTACCGATAATGACACTCCCTCGAAGTGTGATTTTTCTTGTATATGGGGTATTCCGGCTTTAATGCCTCACCTGTCTGATCTACCCACTCACCCCACTTGTCCAACCACAGCGCAGCTAGTAAAATGGAAGATGTATACAGACATTTGTCGAGTCGGACTTGAAGGGGTTCAGGATTTTGGCTACTAACAGGAAAAATGGCAATCGCCTTGAGACAGATTACACCGAAGATGTAGTAGGTTTTGCACTTGATTCTTTCCTTTCAATTGCAAGCTTTCCTAGATTCAGCGTGACAATAGAGCCGTTTTCTAGAGGACAAGAACGCTGGCTTGGAGCTGATGCAAGAATCGTCAATGAAATTACGGGTTTCAAACCGTTTTATATGCAGTTTAAAAAGCCATCGGCATATCCTGATTATAGTACTTCAAACATTGTTAAACATCGTAAATCGTTGTCTCTTGAAACCAGCCCTAACACTTTATTTTTTGGATTACGTGAAAAAGCAAAGGACCATGCCGACTACCAGCATAATATCCTGTACAGATGGCGTAATCGTTTAAAGAAGTATGCCAACAGTGATGCAGTTTATGTCTGTCCGTTATTTCTAGACCGTTCAGCATACCGGTTCCATCTTCATCTATCGGCAATGAGAAGGTGGTGGCGGTTCGGGAGACATCCTTGGGAAAGGCGTGGAGTCACAATTGAAGATCATGGAACGCAATTTCGTTTTGAAGATGTTCCTTTCCTTGCAGATCATGTCTGTATTCCACCTCATACTCTAGTAACAGATGCTAAACATAGTTATAGCTTTACAGAAAAGGGGAAAGAGCTATGCTTTCATTCACCGACTTCTTTGCCAGAAGGGGTAACTCAATTTGGAGCTTGGTTTGATTCCTTAGCAAGTGATGTTGACTCTGATGATTACATGTTTATTCCCCAACAGTCCAAAGACAGGTTGAAGCGATTAATCGTTGGTGATGGGAAGGAAGACGATGTAATCCCACACCCCGAGGGGTTATTTGGAATTGAAGATGATATGGCTGTTTGGTCAGAATGGGGTAAATATTTAAGAGAGACTTATTCTATTCATCAGTACTTTTTCATAGTCTGGAATAAGTAGAGTGGGGTGACAGCCGATGGCAACAATTACGCAGTACCAAATCATTGATGGAAACGTAACAATTGACTTTAACCGATTCTGTGATAATGCAGCCAGCTGTCAAGAACAAGAGATCGAGAAGGATTTTGAAAATCGGAGCTATCAGGTAAATAATACGGAAGTTGCTATTAATGAAATCAGATCCTTTATCAGAAGTTCGCTAGAACAACTCAAAAATGGAAACAAGGTTGTTTTCACCGGAGCCAATGGAAGTCCACAAAAGGTATTTAGTGATCTGGACAGTTTCAAAGAATGGGTAAATGAATTCTTCAGTTTATCCAGATATCAGTTCATCAAGGCGAGAGTGGTCGACAAAGAGTTTAACGCTGAATAGTTGATAGTAACAATGAAGATGGTGTCCAGCAATGGGCATCATCTTTTTCTTATTCTTGGGGTTATTGATTGTTTATGTGGGAGCTGCTTCTCTTTTCGGACTTATTTTAAGAGGTATTGCAGTATAAGTAGATTCATCAATCATCTACTTGGAGGTAATAACAATGCTAAAGATTCAATTAACGAACGGCGAAGGAACTAACATTATTGACCACTTCGAGTATGTCCCGCCCGGCTCAATGGCTCTGGACTTGGTATCGACCGATGGAGGTGTTAACTGGAGACCAGCCCTTTTCATTAAGACCGACAGCAGCATGCGTAACAGCTTCGGTTCGAACCCACAGATCAACATTAGAGTCGCCGCTTTTGCCCTTAATGATGTGTATCTCTTTTGCCTAATGGTAAAGATCGGGCGCAACTCGTATTTTGAGTCATGGTTGAATTATTATGCTGAAGGGGGTATCGGGAAAGATTTCTTCGAAGGTCTTGCAAGCCACTTGTATATTCCTGTAGTTTTCCTCAATGAAGGAACCAGCATCTCAGCAGCCTATGAAGTCAAGAATTCAATTCGATATGGCTTCAAGGACTACGTAAAAGCTCTTGCAAACGTCAAGCCTTGGACAATGGCTGAGTTTGATGTAGCCAAGGCATTTTCCTTTAATATACTTCCTTCCCTACCTGAAATGTGGGGGATGTACACCAAGCCACCCTGCTTGAATATTGCAGTCAGCGTTGATCTCTAGATCTCTAACTCGAAGGAGGTAATTTCCTATGAACAATCCCAAATATCCCGCGCACTCGTCCATCAAGTTCAAGCCAGGCATTACGGTCATCAGACAGCTCCAGATCAACGAGTACGGTTTCGGTCAGGACTTCTACGGACTGATCGATGACCAAGGTAACGAGATCGTCTCTTGCGAGTGCCAGTATTTCAAGCCGATCGATAACGGATTGATCGTAACCGAGAACAATCACGAGCTATTCGGTATCCTCGACAGAGCCGGCAATTTCCTTGTTCCCTTCTCTCGGGGGTATCAATCGATAGATCGTTTCCATGAAGGTCTTGCACTGGTCAGAAGTGCGCGGCTTCCTCTAAGTTACGGCTTTATCGACCGTCAAGGGAATGAGGTCATCCCACTCCAGTATTACGATGCGGGTTGCTTTCATGGAGGTATGGTTGCAGTTCGGACTTTCGATGACAGATGGTGTTTTATTAACCGAGAAGGAAAGCAACTATTCTCGTTTCCACAATAGCATCCTTTACCCAACAATACCCGCTCGGCTTTCCGCCGAGCGGGTATTCAAGATTTCACTGGGAAGTGGGGTTACATCCTACAGCAAGTTGCTCGATTCCCATTCCTATGAGAAGGTATTCAAGATAATTGTTAACGTTTCATAAGGTACAGTAGCTGCCCTTTCTAAGGGGATATTTCTTGAGCTAGGGCATTTTCTTTCCCAGCATAACTAAGCGTTGTTGGATGTTGGATTATTTTGTTATCATGGGGGTAATGTTTTTGGCAGTTTGTCAAGAGATATAGTGTCTTAATTAAATAAAGTTTAAGGAGTGACGGGAGTGTATTTTCATTACTGTAGAGTTGATACATTTAAAAATATAATGAACAGTAAAGTTTTGTGGCTTTCTAATTTAACAGAGTCTAATGATACTCAGGAAGTTACAAGAACATTCGATATTCTGTGGAGTGCTGTTAAAAGGAGACTTCTTGAGAGTGATATAGATCGAGATGTGGTGGAAAAGGAAATAGAAATACTTGATCATCAATATCAAATTGAAGTACAAATTGATAAGCCGTATGGTATTTGTTTCTGCAAGAAAGCTGATGTTTTACAGCAATGGCTAGAATATGGAGATAAAACAAGAGGAGTAGTATTAGGGTTTGATTTTAACTGGTTCAATGGATTAAAAAAGGAAATGCCACATCCAAGTTCAAATTTTCTCAATGCTATTGGTTATGATGAAGTGTTATATCATGATAAACAACTTGAGGACGATTTTTATAAAATTTGTTATGATGCTATTAAAGAAAATGGTCTTAATGCATGGATTATGGGAATACGACCTACATTTAAACATTACTCAGCTTTTATAAAAAATCCAACTTTCGATGGAGAATACGAAACGAGAATAGTTTATTATCCCCCAAATCGCTCTAAAGAGTTTGTTGATAATGCACTTCAGATCAGTGAACTTGTTGATGCACCATTTGCACATTATTGTTTACCATGGACAAACGGAAATGGAAATAATGCGCTTAAGGCTATAGGGTTAGGTTGTAATTGTGATCTGACACAAGAAGATGTATATTCTATTTTAAATAATGCCGGATTAAGTGGTGAGTTTCAACTTTTTAGGTCAGAATGTTCGTATAGACTTAGGTAGAACTTTAACTTGATTAACGATCAGAGAAGCTCATGTATCGTTTATAATAGTTATTTAGCTGTTCTTCACCGGCATGAGTGCCGGTTTTTGTTATAATTTAGGTATATTTGATATGCAGTTAGGAAGGTGACTCTCCTTGCGGGGTATCAACTTAGATGAAGAAATAAAAGCATTGATTTTTTCCGAACGTGAAGATGACTACTGGGACTTCAAGCAGCAGCACCATACCAATAAAGCTGACCTACTACACGACATCATCTGTATGGCAAACAATCGAGTTGATCGGGATGCCTACATCATCTTCGGTATCGCTGACAAGAACTTCGAGGTGGTAGGGGTTGAGAATGACGAAAACCGAAGAAATCAGCAAATGTTTATCGACTTCTTGAAAGCCCAGAAATTCGTTTCCGGTATCCGACCGCGAGTCGAGATGCGGACATTAATGCTGGCTGGACACGAAGTTGATGTCCTGATCGTCAAGAACAGCACCGACACACCTTATTTCCTAACTGACCGATATTCTGATGGCAGCAGAACAGTTCGCGCCAACCACATCTACACCCGAGTTGGAGACACTAACACCGACATCGATAAATGCGCGGACATCAACAACATCGAGTATCTCTGGAAGAAACGCTTTTTACTGACCCGTTCTCCTTTCGAGCAGATAATGAAGCGGCTTGAGAACAAGGATGAATGGAAGCAAGATGGGGACACCTACTATAACATTTATAATCCTGAGTTTACAATTACACTTGAGTTTGAAGAGGACAGGAGAGAAGCGCGCTCGGAGTTCTATGCTTACGCAATGACCAACTCGTCAACCATGTATCAAATGTTAAGTGTTAAATATTTTGGTACTCAACTCTACGGTAGACAAGTTGCGCTTCTTGACAGTGCTCAGTATAGTACTCCAGTCCCCGAATGGGAGTTTTTCACTTTTGGTGAGTACAAATCTAACCCTGAATATGCAATGAAGTATTTCACAAAGGATAGTCCACACTACATATTGAATGAATTCTTATATGATGAGAATAGTTTCGAACAGGGGAATGCGCGGCGGAGATTTTTGGAGGTTGTTTTGTTATTTGAGGATATCATAGAGAAAGACACTTTTATGGGATACGTTCATTATCAAAAAGATATCTTCTTGGATAAGCTTAAGTCACTTGAAGGCGGGTATTCTTGGATCGAAGCTAGCAATAACCTTGAGCGAAAACAAATTGTGACTCGTCTTCATACGGGGAAAGTTTTGAACCAGATGCTTTTCGAGTTCAGAGACTGCAATCGTTAGGAATGATTATTTTTATTGTGACTGGAGGGTGTTATGAATTTAAATGATTTTATTCTCCGTGAAGAGTTGGTTTTGTACGAGTCAATACAAAATCACAGGGACATTATTTCAAATGTTTATGAACTAATAATGTTATTATCGGATGTAGTTATTTCTAATGACAAGAAAGTCGCAAGCTTCTTCCTTCTTAGTGGACAAGTTAGCAACGATCTAGTCCTTTGTTTACTTTCATCTCTAAGAAGTCATGAGACACAAGCAAAACTGATGAAACGTCAAGCCATTGAGAAGGCATGTTTAGCGACCTATTCTTTAGTCGAACCAGACATTGATAAATTTCTCGGACAAGATGAAAATGGGGCGAAGCCAAATCAGAAAACATTAGATCGTTCCTATAAATATATAGCAGAAGAGTTCCCTTCTCATTCTCATCGCCTTAAGCAGGTCAAAGCTATGATCAATAATTTCTTTGCTCATGGAAGTATGTTCACTTCTCTTAAAAAAGACGAGCATTTCGGATTCTTTGATGAACAGGATGAATTGATTCAAAGAACACTCTACTGGGAGATCGGATATCTCGCAAGCGTGATCTTCGACTTATGGTATCATGCCGCCGATCAGTGCTCTTTCGTTAAAAAGAATGAACTAATTTATCAAAGCTTTGCTCAAGCTGTCGTAACCAACCAGAAGTTTCGGGAAGGGTTTGTAAGCCATGAACGATTTGCAAAATGGCGACCAATCGTGTAAATCGCTTAATGAATTTGAGAAGCTGGTCACTGATCTATACGATCTGTAATAATTAGAATTTTGGAAAGCTGTCTATCGTTATCGAACTGTCTAATAACTCATTAAAGGGAGGGGAGCAATGTCAGTAGACGAATATTTGATATGGGTCATCAATAGGCACCGAGGTTTATCAGGAGAGAAATCACCCGCTTACAGGGTAGCTCATGAGATTTTACCAATGATACAGGAATGGGCAGTTGAATTCCTAGAAGGGGTATATTTTTCAGGATCATTTGCAAAGGAAACGAATATAGTAGGCAGCGCAGATTTAGATTTGTTTATCTCCCTTAAATCTTCTGCGGATAGGTTCACGTTACAGTATATATTCAATTCGTTACACGATCATATTCAAGCTAAGGGTTTTGACACGAGAAAACAAAATGTATCTATTGGTATGAAGTACTATGGTTTAGACGTAGATTTAGTCCCAGGTCGCATTCAAAGGGGTTATCAACGTTATCATAGTCTTTATAAGAGCAAGACTGATAGCTGGACTCAGACAAACATACACGAGCATATTAAATTGGTAAAAAACTCTGGTCGATTAGATGAAATCCGAGGGATAAAAATATGGATAAAGTTGAATGATCTTGACTTTCCCTCAATATATCTTGAGCTCAGTGTAATTAGAGCATTGAAGTTCAAGACAAAGAATCAGTTGGCAAACAACCTAATAAGTGTTTTTGAATATTTAGCAAACGATTTTGTTGAGAATCCAATATTTGATCCTGCTAACACTGCAAATAGAATATCAGATGACTTGAATAAGACAGAGAAACGTTTGATTGCAAGAAAAGCGAGAGAAACCTTGAACCAGTCTAGATGGGAAAATGTGATATGGTAGGTGTAAATATGAATCAGACCAACCTTAAGAATATCTTTTACCGATTGCAGAAACAAATGATTGAGAAGCTGTCCAGTAGCCGTGAGATAATTTTACATCCAGGGGCGAAAGGAGATGCAACAGAGATAAACTGGATCGAATGGCTAGATACGTATTTACCAAAGCGATATAAGGTTGGGAAAGCTTTTGTTATTGATTCGCATGATCGCATAAGCGAGGAAATCGATTTAGTTATTTATGACCAACAATATAGTCCATTTGTTTATAGGGAGGCTGGTGCTACATACATTCCTGCTGAAAGTGTGTATGCCATCTTCGAAGTTAAACAGGATCTAAGTAAATTCAACTTGGAATATGCCGGAAAAAAGTTTAAGAGCGTTCGTTCCCTTCATCGTACTTCCGCTCCGATATTTCACCTTGGTGGGGTTGATCGGAAAGTGTCACATTTCAATATTGTCTCAGGCTTTGTTTGCTTAGAGAGTTCATGGAAAACACCGTTTGGCAATAGCTTTGACAAAGCGATTAGATCACTTGATGAGTTGTCAAGAATCGATTTAGGATGTGTTCTTCAGGTTGGATCATTTCAGATCAGATATGACGGTGGAATTTCAATAGGTAAAAGTACAGCTGAAGAGTCACTGATCTATTTTTTCTTTAAGGTCCTAATGGAACTACAGAAACTTGGAACTGTTCCTGCGATGGATATAGGGGAGTATGCAAAAGCGTTGGATTCAATTTGATGGGCTTGATATATTTAAGAAAAGAGGGTGCCAATGAAAATACCATATAACAGGGAAGCCGAACTGAAAGATCGTTTCAACCGATTCATCGCGGACAAGATAACCGGCACTCCCGAGGATCACTATTCCAGGTTGACAGTGGAGGATTTCGAGGACATCAAGACCACCCTGAAGGACATCCATAACATCATAACCTACAAAACTACGATTCGTTTCATCGAATGGGTAAGCGAACGATTTCCTCACGTCAAGGAGAATTATCATATTTACTTGGATCAGGTTCTTAACACCAAACCAAGCGACAACGGCTATGACCTCATCGTCACTGGCGACATCAGTATCATTGCCGAGATCAAATGTAACAAACCGATCAACAATGGTTACAAATTTGGTTCCGCACAGAAGAATGGTATCATTAAGGATATTAAGGGGTTGCTTGAAGGCAAATCCAAAGTTAAGTCGCTTGATCCAACCGGAGCTTATAAATTTTTGGTGATCTATGATTTCGGAGACCATACATTATTCGCCGCGCAGCACTTAATCAAGAATTTACCCGCTGATCTAAAGGACAAGGTTACGATTTTCGAGAAAGGTCAGCCGTTGACGGTGGACAAGGTCTATATTGTATTCATCAGGTAATCGTTGCTAGGGAACGGTATCGAGGGAGAGAATCATGGATTATATATCGCAATACAACCAAGATACACACATCTTCGAGGTTATTAGCAGTAGATTTAAGAATCAGGGCTTTCTGAATGCTTATGATTTTTTCTTTATCATCATCTGGAAAGCCAACAGAGCAAAGTCGAAGATTGCCAACCTTCTAATTAAGCATTCAGGGACTTCAAATCTCGATGAGGCTGTAATCTCATTGACATCGAGTATCAGCCAGGCAGCGGATCATAAAGAGAGATTACGCCTTATAATGAAGGAGTGGAGAATTCCACTCCCGACCTCGACTGCTATCTTAACCGCATTATATCCAGAGTATTTCACTGTATATGACGTGAGAGTGTGCGAGGAATTGGAGGATGATTTTCACAAATTGAGTCATCTGACAAATTTCGAGAACATTTGGAGTGGTTATCAAGAATTTATGCGGAAGATCGAGGAGGTAACACCGAAGGAACTGACAATTCGAGATAAGGATCGTTATTTGTGGGGTAAATCTTTTGCACGACAGTTAGAAGCGGATATTGAGAGAGGATTTAGGAAGGAGTTATCGAATGACTGAAGATAACATACAGAGGTATTTGCCCGAAGAAGTGCCTGATCATTTATTCACTCAGAACAAACTGAGCCGTATGGGACTTGCAGCATCCGAAGGTCATGTAGCTTATGTTCGTTATCCTGAGCAGAATCGAGAGTATAAGTTGTATGACATTAATGCTACGAGAGAGCGCAGGAAACAAAAAGGGTTTTCTTTAGTAATTAAAGATATGACGGTTGAAGGAGTGCTGGCAGAACGTAAACATGAACTTGAAGTAAGAAAAAGTCAGCTTGGATTAGCTTGGTAAAACAGGGATACCTTATTCTTCGGGTGGTATCCCTTTTGTTAGTTACGGTGATTCTTTGATCTATGAGAGTACATAGTTCTTTTCTTCATGATATGAACTGTTCCGTACTTAACAAGGCAACTTGAGCAGTACGGTTTATTTTCCGAATTCAACAGGGGTTCCGTATTTTTATTTGAACAGTTATGACAAGTATAAATTACTCCGAGATTCTCACGGTTTGCAGTACTCCATCTACCGCGTAACTTTGGTGTCTTATATGAAGATTTTTTCAAACGGTAGTCACCTCCCACGATAAGCATTGATTAATAGCAAGTTTTATATCATGAACGCGTACCCATATTCATAATAAAATTCATGGATTTTTTCCTTGTCCATTTTGTCAATGTCAAACATCTCTTCCTTTTCCTTTCCTATCCCGTTATACGTAATAAAACCTGCAGCCATGTTCTGAAATGCGACCCAGCCTTCGCCACCACCTTCTCCAAAATACGGACAAAGTTCACAGTTTGGGCAAACTGCCATATCTCGTTCTTTATCTCCGCATTCATAATAATAAAGTTTCTTGAAGTACCCGGCGATACGGTCTACTACCTGCATCTTTTGTTTTTGGATCGCGTAATTTCTAGCTTTAGGTTTAAACCACTCGACAAAATCGGGAATATCAATGAATAGGATATTGGCGGGTAATCCTTCCATGTGTTTAGGCTCAACCGGATTAAGCACAACCAAAAGTTCAACATTATCAAATCTCGAATCGAGATGATGGCGATGTTTTAAGTAGCAGCCACAGTCGCGTTCAACCTCGATCATAACCTCTCTACCGCGAATCTTGCCTTTGAAGTCCGGACCAGTACCAAACGGACCTTCCACATCGGATATACCCTCATACTTGTTGAAGTTATCCTTAAAATACTCCTGAATCCAGTACTCACGGATATCACTAATCATTGCTCTTTTTTCAACACTACGCTTCTTAGTGAAGCTGCCTTGGGGTAGCCCTACTTTATCGACTTTCATTACGAAAACTGGTTCGCCACACCTTGAACAGTTCACAGCCCATTCTCCGATGAGCCTTTCATATATTTCACCGCTATCATATCGGTCAGTAAGGTTACAGGATTCGCACTGGACGGTTACTCCCATTAACATAATCTCCTTTCTTTAATGTAGCGAAAGTAAGGATTGGCACTTACCAAGATCTTGTTTTGTTGATCTCCATCTTTTTTGTAAAAGGTTCTTCTAAATCAATATCGAGTTTATTTGCGAGTTCGCAGATGTTCCAGACAATATCGTACATCTCAAGTCCGAGTCGATCTTTGATCTCTTTAATATTTTCGTGATCTGGATGATAAGAAACATGCAATAGTTCTCTGACCATTTCACCGACTTCGGTAACAAGAAAAAGTGCTCTCTGCTCAATAGTGGATTTGTCGAATCCTTGCTTGATACTTAACGCATTTACATGCTCTTGCATTTCGGATATTTTCATGTTGGCACTATCCTTTATAAATTATTTATCTATGTTAATTATAGATATCAAGCCCAGAGTGTACAATGAAGAAATTATCGAAATCTAGTGGTCAACTTAGGTCATGTTTTGATTAATAATCCAATCCCGTATCGATCGTTTATAGCCAATTGTAGATATGTTATTATTGAATGTAGTCTAGACTTTCGTAATAGAAAGGTGCATCTAATGAAAAACAAAGTAGAAGTAGAACGGTTTCCACATATTCAACTGAACTTATATCTTGAGACCGCAGAGACAACTTCTATCAGTACTGATAATGAGTTAATTTTGAAGAAAAAGTCGGGGTCTTATTATACAAAGCCAGAGATTGTTTCACTTATTCTTGATCTTGCAGGATACACTATTGATAAACCGTTGTATGAAATGTCACTCCTAGAGCCATCAACCGGACAAGGCGCATTTCTAATTCCCGCAATCGAGCGTCTTTTGGAATCAGTAGCAAAAGTCTTTGGAGCTCAGGTTTTTGCAGATGATGGCAAGTCTTATGACTTACTTCATAATGCTATTCGTTCGATCGAAGTGAGCATGGACAAATATGATGATCTGTTCAACACCGTAACATCCATCCTTCTTCGGAGAGGGCTATCCAAGCAATTAAGCCAACGTCTACTTGGCATCTGGCTGGTTCAAACAGACTTTCTTTTTTGGAACCAACAAGTTGAGCAATGCTTTGACTTTATCGTCGGTAACCCACCATACATTCGCATCGAGAACATTGAGGAGAAGGTTGCTAAGAAGTACCGCTCAACTTACAAGACATTGTTTGACCGAGCGGACATATATATTGCTTTCATTGAACACAGCCTAGAGATGTTAAACAAAAATGGTCGCCTAAGTTTCATTTGCACTGATCGTTTCACAAAGAATCGCTATGGCAAAGAAATTCGTCGGTTAGTGAGTGAGAAATATCATGTTATGCATTTCCTAGATATTCATAATTCGCAACCATTCATCGATGAAGTCTCGGCGTACCCTTGTATTTTTACTTTTTGTAATGCTTCAAGGGGAGATTCACGAACGCTCAGAATGGATGAAGTTTCTACCGAGCATCTCCAACTGGCTAGAAATTACCTCATCGATGGTCAGTATATTGAAAGTGACCTTTTAGAGATGCACACGATTAAGGACTGGTTTCACGGCACCGATCCCTGGGTTCTGAACGGAAAGCTCGCTCAAATGCTACTAAAGAAAGTAGAAGCGAATCACCCATTGATCTCAGAGCCACCTCATAATATCAACATCGGTATCGGAGTTGCCACAGGTGCAACTGCAGTTTATGTGATCAAGCCAGAAAATGTAGATATAGAACCTGAGGTTCTCTTGCCTACTGTAACAAAGGACGATATTACTAAGGGGTATATCGCTTGGGGTGGACATTATGTGATCAATCCCTACAATGACGATGGCTCTCTTGTAGACTTAGAAAAGTTTCCAAAGCTGAAAGCGTACTTTATTCGTCACGAGCAACTGCTCAAATCCCGAAGCACAGCAAGAAATAACCCAAGCAAATGGTATAAGACCATCGATCGTATCTTCCCAGAACGCCTTAAGGAACCAAAGTTGCTTATTCCAGATATCAAGCTAAAAAATCTAATTGTTTTGGATGAAGGTAATTATTACCCTGAACACAGTTTGTATTACATCACTGCAGGAACATGGGATATTAAGGCATTACAAGCGTTGTTGGTAAGCTCAATTATTAAATTTTTCATTTGGTCGTATGCAACGAAGATGCGCGGCGACTACCTGAGGTATCAAGCACAATATTTGCGGAAAATTCGGCTTCCAGTGGGAGTGACAAAAGAGGATTGTGAAGAGTTAAAGCGAATGTATGAATTGGGAGATTATGACGCGATTGATCGAATTGTGTCTGAACTTTACAATTTATCTGCTGACGAGCTTCAAACAATCCAAGAACTCGTCCAGTAATCGAAATGAGGCGAGTTTACTTTCATGTGGATGCCAACTGATGATGAAATAAAGGATATGACTAAGGTTGCCCTAGAAACGTTTTGGGGATTGCGGCATCAAGGTGACAAAGGAGTAAGAGGCGGCAAGACTATGGATGGTTTTGCCGATATGATTAAAGATGTTCTGAATCGTTGTGGTGTATCAGATTCGGAGATAATCATGGGGAGAAATGCAAAGCTCCCAAGCTTCTACAGATTATCGAAGGATTGGGATATGATTGTTATCCAAAACCGACCTGACGGTTCAAGACGCTTGCTTTGTGTGTTGGAGTTCAAATCCATGAAGGGGTCTGTCGGCAAGAATCTCAATAATCGTGTAGAAGAAGCCATTGGTAGCAGTACTGATCTTTGGAAAGCTTTTGAAAATGGCGCTTTTGGTGTTACTCGCCCGTTCCTTGGATATATCTATGTGCTGTCGGAAGACCCTGAACTAGTTGGTGGAAGAGATCGAAATGGGGTGCTATTTCCATCATTAGATGCTTTCATCAATTTTGAGAGGACAGGTCTACCTGCAAATTATGAAGAACGAGCTGAAATTTTCATGAAGCATATGGTTCAAGAGCAACTGTATGACAAATGTGCATTTTTAATTGCCGATCCGTTTAATGTAGGGACTTATAGACAACCCAATTTAGAATTAACTATTGAGTTGCTGATAAAAACTATGGTAGGTCATGTTCAAGCACATTTATAAATATAGGAACGAGATGCGATACTCAAAAGGGTGTCGTATTTTTTATGGTTTGAAGGATGTTAATAATTTCCGCAGCTACGAATTTCCGAATGATCTTATCACCCTGTCCTTCTAGGTGAAAGAGAAAAATTCGAGTATCATTTCTCCCGAATCAAAGTTCTCGTACTCCCATTAGGGATATCTTAGGGTAACATTTTGTTTTTTTGCAGTTTGCCGCTGACATTTTTTATAACATCATAAAACGGAATTATAAAAATGCAGCGGGAGGCGTTAATCGTGGCAAACACTTTTAAAGAAATGAAGAAGGCAATCGGTGTTCTTGATGTCGAAAAACGGTTTTGTCGAGATCAATCTGAGCTGGACTTAATCAATGCAAAGCTTATCGCCCTCACGGATATTTTCGATACGGCTAAGGAGTACGTTTCTCATGCTAACCATCAGGCGGGAAGTGATGTCGGTGATCGACTGATCTATTATTTAACCGAAGGAAATATGAATACTAAGAAAGTAGCTGATTACTTCAAGGTTTCACCTGCGACAGTTGCAAGTAATATTCATTATGCTTCAAAGGCTTATTCTACTTTACTTGAGGGGGTTGAAACCCGACTGATGAAAGCTGAAGATCTTGAGACGGTTCGAGTTGCCTATGCCGAGTTCCTCCAAATCAAGAAATCTGTAATGAATCCTTATGACCTACCGGAGATCTCATTGAAGAAGGCTCAAAAGCGATTAGGTAAATCCTTGCCCAACATAAAGAGTTCCCCCCCATATCGTCATTCCAAGTAAGTAATTCGCTTTCCAACAGCTTAGCGGGGTCAATCTCTTTTTCTTTTTGCATCCAAATAGTCACCTGATTTACATAGGTATATCAGAAATCAGGAGGCGATTCAACTGCTTCAACTTTCTTCAGAAGATATGCTTTATCTGGTCAACAAGTGGGTATCTGACTTGGTTAGAGCTAACTTTATTCATCCGGTATTTGAAGGATATTATAACGGTAAGTATGGCAGCTACACTAAGAGTCCTGGCTTCTATAGTCGAATTCAATTTGAAAAAGGCGATTTGGATATCTACATCGATTACGATGAAGATAATGCAAGCGATTTGTTCAAGGTCACCATACTTAATGACACTGAGAGTAAGCAATTAAAGTGGGCAAACTCGACACCTTTATGTAAGTTGAAAGAGCTTCTCGAGATGATGAAGCAACCGACCGCCGTGCTGGTAAAGTACATCAACGATCAGGAATCTTTGGTAAGCCTATAATTTCTCAACCGAAAGCCGTTCTTTGCCCTTTGGGGTATCGAACGGCTTTTTCTTGTTTTCAAGAATTTCATTTTGTTCTGTAGAGTTCCTTGCAATAACCAAATAAGTACGCTAATTTAACAATCACTAAATAAAGGAAGGAGTGTTCGCAAATGCAAGAAAATGGATCTCCACAAGCCGGTGAGTTCATGGTTCTGCACTGCCTTCAGACATTACCTTGGTCGGCAGCCAATGAAGCTCAAAATCCGGAAGAACTACCTCCAATGATCAGGTTGTCTCTTGAAGCTAGTATGAATGTCGAGAATGATGCCAAGTCGACCGATGAGTTTGCCCTACTCGACAGCCGCACTGCAGAAATCATGACGCAGTTTAAAGACAGCTTGACGGCATCTCAATTTGAGCAGCTTAGAATCTGGTATCAAGTCAACCAAGACAACATGTCTCGGCGGTATGAAGGGATCTATCTAGCCGGAGCCAGGGTTGGTATCAAGTTCGCCAAGCAATGTAAGAGCATCGGTTAGGAAGGGGTGAAGGGCTTGTCAGCTTTTGATCTCATATCGGATACCCATATAGATATTTGGATTACACCAGATTCGGATGCAAAGTCCCATCAAAAGAAAATCGATAAGTTTATTGATCATTTAATCCCCGATGAACCATCAGAGGTCTTGGTCATCGCAGGAGATCTTGGTCATTATAACAAGCAAAATGCCTTAATGCTGAAGAGCTTGAAGCGTGTCTATTCGCACATTCTATTCGTTTTCGGTAACCACGACCTGTATTTGGTTTCTGGGAAGGTTCGTGAAAAGTACGCTAATAATTCGATGAATCGCCGCACTGAGATGAAAAGCTTGGCTGAGGAGATCGAGGGAGTCTTCTGCTTGGATGGAACGAGTATCACAATTGATGGGGTAACCTTCGGCGGCACCGGAATGTGGTATGACTTTTCGTATGGACTGAGGGAACTCCATATGCAAATGGATCATCTACGAAGAATCTGGAAAGGCAAGATGAATGATTCTCGGCTCATTCACACACTCCCGAGTTTTGAAGAAGAAGTAGCGAAACTGGAGAGTATCTTTGGAGCCAGCGATGTCATCGTGACTCATGTCGGACCGGATTGGTCGAGGGTGGCAGGAGGGTGTCGCTACGATCCGGTAACCAGTTTCTATTATTTCGATGGTTCCGACCTTTTGTCCAGAGCCAACGGTAAGACTTGGTGTTTCGGTCATACCCACGATCATTACTCTTATGTGAAGAATGGCTGTTACCTAGTCAATAATGCATTAGGATATCCGATTGATAATCCCCGCATGCGGATTCAGACGATTCAGTGTTGAATGAAAAAGGAGTTGCGAATAGTTGATTCCGTTATATCATAAAAATAGGACAGGTTGCACTTCGAGCACCGAAGAAATTGGATAGTCTAAATTTCAATTAATAAGGTGGGATAACCTTGGCTAGATCGACAGTTCAGTGGACGACCTATCAGTTGTCCAATATGAAGGAGCAATATAATTTCGATCTTCCCTTTCAGCGTCGATATGTTCGTCGGAAGGATCGGAGCTGGCAGAGTCTTTTAATGCATACAGTCTTGACCGATGGCTACATCCCAAATTTGCTGGTCTGGAAGAACGGTGATGTTCTCGATAGTACAGCAAGAAAGCCCAAATACATCTATTATGCCGTTGACTGTCTCCAACGTTTGAATACCTTGTTTCTGTTCATTGATGACGGGTTTGCCCTGTCCGATGATACTCCGTTGGTCGGAGGACAATCCGTTGCAGGTATGAAATTCAGTGAGTTGTCAGAGGACTTAAGACAAGCGGTTATGGGATATAGCTTCGCGATCACAATCTTCGATGAGTCGTACTCCCTTGAGGATGTAGAGGAGATCTTCTATCGCGTTAACCAGACCAAGCCACTCTCGGATATTGAGCAGTCCCAGGTCTTACTGGGGGAGGATAACCGTTCTGTCCTGAAAAGTATTACAGAGTCTGATCTGTTCCAAAAGATCAATTTCACCAAGGCTGATATCGAGGGGTATGTGAATCGAAAAACGGCAGTTCAAGTCATTGCCCTTCTTTCAGAACGGGATATGTCCTTCTCTGGCAAGGATATGAAGTTGTACATGCGAGAAATCGGGAAAACGCCTATCGATCCAGTCGTTGTGGCTGAGCTTGAAGAGCTTTCGGGTTATATCACGGATGGGTTCCAAGAATGGACTCCGAAAATGTTCAAGAACCTAAAAAAATCGGTTGTCCCTTCTCTCTTTATCACTGCTAGAAAAGCAAAGAAACTGGAGTTGCCCGCGGCAGCGTTCGGACAATGGGCGCAGAAGTTCTTGATTGATGAGTATGACAGGGAATCGGAGTTTGGCGAGACCTTGAGCAAAAAGACCGCCAACAAAGAAGTCATTCATCGCCGGACTGCTTTAATGCTTCACGATCTGGAGTCCTTCGCCGCTACACTTGCTCAAGCCAGTTGATTGATCCGGGGTTACTATGAAGGAGACATTGCAAAGTTGATCTGCAGTGTCTCTTTTTATTTAGAGTTAAGTATTTACTAACAGAGTGGTAATCCCTATTGGAAACACGTCATGGAATTATTTTGGGTATGCGGAGTACGTCATTTATTGGGGAGTCGATATTTAGCAGCGGTAGACTGGGAAAGAATCTTTCCCTGTTATTTATTAGGTTTTGGCTTTGATTAGCTCATTATCATTGATCCCGAGAAGTTCGTATGCGGTTCCGACCATATCCTTGTCTCGCCCAAAAATGTGAGTAGCTTTGTGGATTATTCCACTTTGCAAAGCAACATGATTTAGGTTGTGAACCATAAATTCCGAGTTGCACAAAGCTACGACCTGCTTGCTATATTTCAGGAGTTCTTGTTGGAACTTAACGGCACGTTCTGCAACTTCTGGCGAATAAACAACAGCTTCCCCATCGGATGCCTTCATATCTCGATGGTCAACAAGAATATTCAATTCATCCTTTCCATAGGCTGTACAGACTCCTATGATGACGGATGATAAATAGTCAACGTCAAGTTTCCCTGAAAACAAGCCATTCACTTGAAATGCGAGTAGCTTAAGATCGTTGTCGATATGGTATTTGAATCGTTGTTTGAAAGGTATGACAAATTCACTTGGCTGATAAGCAGGGGTTGTAGAAAAACGCTCCCCTGAGAACATATATGCGATCGACACATGTAGTGCGGCAGCGACCTTTTCGATGTTAACGATACTGATATTCCGTTCCCCACGTTCCACTCCACTTATGTATGTACGATCTAGCCCCGCTCGATGAGCCAGCACTTCTTGTGACATACCACTTCTAGCTCGAAGCTCCTTTATTCTTTGCCCAAATTCTGTTCGAATGTCCAAACCACGTCCCCCTACTTATGAACTATACATTAATGGTATCGGAATAATTGACTGAAAACTATAGGTGTATGAAGGACAGCAGGGGATTTTTGTCGAACTTTAGTACTAGCGGTCAAATATATGCATCTTGCTTTTCAAAGGGTTAAGGGAGTGTGAAGGTATGTCCGAAATCGAAAAGAAACCGATCCGTTCTAAAAAGTCGACATCAATAAAAACTAAAAAGGATAAACGTGGAATACCTGTTGGAAGGTATTTTGGGATTACTGAAGCTAACGAAGCGATAAATGTAGTTGCAGACCAAATTTACAGGGATTTAACTATAGATGATCGTGAGAAACTTGGCAGCATGTCAGGCACTTTGCATTTTGAACGATTACTTGGACTTGCTTCTAGGAAGACTTCAAGACCTTTAAAGGGCTACGACCTTAACAGTGACAGTCCTAATCTTGATAGATATAAGGATGCTTCAAAAGCAGTTGGGGTTGAGCTAATTTCTGATGTAGATATTGAAGTTCCTGTGATCGATATGAATTTAGTCAATGAACTAATGAGAGTAAAAAGGTCTGATGAACAGTCAATCTATATTGATCCAAAAGGTGATGTCGGCACTAGGAGCGTAAAGGCTGGAGAGTTCTTTTGTTTATCAATGTATGAATTTCTTTTTCTGATGATTAAAGATGAGTATGCAGGCGTCTTCAGGAGAGATGACACTGACGATGATTGGGGAATGAAAATTGAGTTTAAATGGACAAATGCAATGGAGCGGTATACCGATGGCACTTGGGGATTAAAGTCTATAGTCGAAGATATAGGCGAAAAGAAAGTCAAAAAGTTTGTCCTTCCTACTCCATTTGTGCAGTACCATACAAGGGGTGGAAATAGTATCAAAGCATCCATGATTGACATAGACGAAAAAGGAAAAAATGGTTGGCAGATAAAGCCCGAGTATGCACGGTTTGCGCCGCTGATGAAACGGAAGCCTAGATCGGATAAGGGCAAGAAGCGAAATACTGATGAGATGAAAGCCGATGTTAAGGAAATCGTGAAAAAACAGAGTGGTTTAGCGCGTAAGAAGGTTTAGGCGACATATTTCAAGTTGGGGGTATGATGTTAATGAGCGATGACTTGAAGCGATATTTACCAGAGGAAATTCCAGATCACTTGTTTACTCAAAATAAGCTTAATATGATGGGGATAGCGGCAACTGCAGATCATATTGCCTATGTAATGTATCCTGAACAAAAACGGGAGTTTAAGTTGTTCGATATCAATGTAACTAGAAGACGTAAGCAACAAAAAGGCTTTTCGCTTGTATATAAGGATATGACTGTCGAAGAAGTCCTAGAGGAACGAAAGCGCGAGCTTGTAGTTAGAAAAAGTCAGTTGGGTGAGAAGTATGGCAAATCAAAATAGACGACCATTTAATGAGGGTGAGTTAGAAACGCTCTGTCGAATAATTGCTAATACAAATGACGGACTAACAGGCTCAGAAATTGGACATTTTCTGAATGTACTAAAGTTCGAAGATGTAGATCCGATGATGACAAAGTGGAAGCGGCTTTATAATGCCCTTGCTAACCGTCAAAACCAAACTCAGTCGGGTAATTGCGTATTATCATTTATTAGTAAGTCATTGGCACCGAGTAGGTTTGCAGGTAAGTTGGATTTTTATCATGATTTGCTTGAAAAAATCAATGCCATCCTTCTGTTTCACGGTTTAGAGTTTAATGACGATGGTAAATTTCATGCAGTACAATCGGCAAAAACATTGTCTGAGGCAGAAGTTAGAGCGTCCAAGCTGACTGAAAGGATTTCGTATCGAAAGCTACATCCTCACTTACTTAATTTTTGTAAAAAAGAGCTTCTCCAGAATAATTACTTCCACGCAGTTCTTGAAGCAACCAAGAGTATCGCATCGATGATTAGGATGAAAACAGGTTTAACAAGTGACGGAGCAAAGCTTGTAGATGAAGCTTTTGCTGGAGATAGTCCGCGGCTTAAGATTAATACATATCGGACGGAGTCAGAGATAAGTGAGCAGAAAGGTTTCGTTAGCCTTACCAAGGGGTTGTTTGGAACATTTAGAAATCCCACCGCTCATGCTGCAAAGATTGAATGGAACATGTCAGAAGAGGATGCCATCGATTTATTTACATTGGCTTCATATGTATTACGGAGAATTGAGAAAAGCGATGCTATGGAGGAGAAGTTATGAAAGCATCAGCGGATGTTATCAAGCGACTGGAACTATTATTTGAAGGGTATGAGAAGGAAGTGTCCGATAAATTGAGCAGTGGCTTGATTGCCGAAAATACTGCTAAGACATACCTTCTTCACTCAGGTAATTTTATTAAATGGTGTCGGGATGAATTTGTTCCGGGAGCAAGAAATCTAAATAAATAACCTGTGGATTTACTTGCTCCACAATACTGGTTACACATGACAACGTGGTTTAGGTATCCCTCTAGTTTGAAATAATATGTGTGTTGACTCTGCTTACTCCACACACATAGAATCGGTGGCTTTGTTGGTGAGGGATGGTACAGATAGCTGAGATTGCTGTCGTGGAGCGGGTTTGGGAAGTAGTACAGATTGGATGGAAGTGTGAAACAGGGGCAAGAAAATAGTAGAGTTGACTGATTGTTGACGAAAAAATAGTATTACCTTGCAAAACACCTGTTGTTAAACAGGTGTTTTTTTTTGTTACC
>NZ_BCPS01000002.1:0-1307 GCF_016586185.1 Paenibacillus sp. EPM92 | reverse complement strand
CCATTAGTTTATGCTTGAGACACCAAAAAAGATGGTAGTTGATGAAGGAAAAGTACGAGGCACCGCAGAATTGATGGGTGCCTCGCCGATGATTAAGACATTAAGTATCCCATGACTGTATCAACAATATCATCATAAGTACGAATGTTTAAATCTCTATAGTCATTCTCTATAGCTCTCCAAACCTCCGGCTCGAACATCCACCTACGACCAATAACAAGATAACGTTTAGGATAAAGAATATTAAGACCATACACATCCTTAATATGTTGACGGTTACGAGGATCTTCGAAATACTCTCGATAAACTCTAGTCTGTGCAATATACCCATGTAAAAGTTTTTCGATTTTGACGCCCCACAGTGATTGTATCATTTTTAGTAGTAGGGAGTTTAAATTCGACAATATCACTAAATCTATTAGTTCCTGTAATATAGAAGTCCGGACGAATGGCTGGTCTATCAGGGTTTCCGACCCATTCACTCTCTATCTCTGAGTGCAAATTATTACCGAAAAATGCCATTTTAAGAATGAAATCATTTTCAGGTTCAGCTAAAAACTTAGTTATTGTGGTTTCAGATATCCCCTCTGAATTATAGAGTTCTATAAATCGGTTAAGTATCATTAGTTTGTCATATTGGAAATCAAATTTTTCCGGCAATGTATAATGAACATCAGCATTTGCTAACATCACTAAGTTAGGAAAACTTATCTCAACTTCTTCAGTATCTTCATTTATATCCTTTCGCTTTAATGGGAATATGTCCATCCATTTAATATTTCTAACTTTTAAACCATCTCCATTTTTTTCGTAAAAGAAACAATTACGAAGGCGAGTAAATCTACTACCAAGTGCAAGACCGGAAACATTAAGAGCAAAAATCATTTCTTGAGCCAAAAAGTTCCAATTGTTTTCTGCAAGGATGCTCGTTGCTTCTAGAGTGGCAACATATAGATCATCAATAGAATCTTCAATAGGAATTATCATCGGACCATTATCATACTTGATCCCAACAATATCTTCTAAGAAATTATCTGCCTCAGTGTAGTCAAATATCTCACAATTTATCCCTTGTTCGGGCATAATAGAGCGATTATAAGTCCCTAAATATTCAATTGCTATGTGGTCTTTACCTACATAAATATTCAATTTTTTAGGACTAAGCAAAAATGTAGGAATAGTTCTTTTAAGTTCTTTTTCATTCTCGACAATGCTTCTAAGCACTTTCCAATAGTTATAATTTTTGTTCTTATATTATTTGAATATCAGTTTGCACTAATCTCTTCCATTCCCTTAGTTGTGATACT
>NZ_BCPS01000001.1:0-9240 GCF_016586185.1 Paenibacillus sp. EPM92 | reverse complement strand
GTGATACAATAATAGATAACTAACTTGCAAAGGATGAAATACCCATGCCGGTTTATAATAAACTTGTTCGTGATCTTATTCCCCAGGTGATCAAAGCGAATGGTAAGGAATGTCGCACGCGTATATTGGATGAAGAAGAGTATAAAAAAGAGCTGGTCATAAAGCTTAGGGAAGAGTCGGAGGAATACTTCACTGCTCAAGGCCCAAAAGAATCATTAGAAGAACTTGCAGATATGCTTGAGATCATTCGGGCGTTGGCCACCATTCATGGTGCAACGTGGGAACAACTTGAAGCCCTGAGAGAGAAGAAGGCAGAAGCACGTGGCGGTTTTCAGGAGCGGGTGTATTTAATCGATGTCGACGACAACGCTTAATGTCAAACTCATTACAGAAAATTTAGCTGACGAGCTCATTGCTGGTATGCAGAATGCATCCGGTATCTATATCATGACTTCCTTTGTAATGCAGTCGGGGGTGCGCTTATTGGCGCCCCATCTGAAAGGTGCGATAGAACGGGGAGCTGAAGTTAAGGTTCTGGCTGGTGATTATCTTTTTGTTACGCAGCCGGAAGGCCTGCAGGCATTACTCGATATTGATACACGGCTAGAGGCACGGTTATGGCGAAGTATGGGAACGTCCTTTCACCCTAAGGCCTATTTATTTGACTATGAGAACGGTGAAGGATTGCTAATCGTCGGTTCCTCTAATTTTTCCATGTCGGCCATGAGAATGGGGATGGAATGGAACCTAGCGATGAATGCAAAAGCTGAGCCTTATACCTTCCAAATCGCTTTGGACAAGTTTATGCAGAACTTCTATCACGATTCTACATTGCCGTTAAATGAGCATACCATTGCTATCTATGAAGAGGAGTATCGAACCTGTCATCGTAAAAATCCGGAGTTAAATCGCATGATTACAGAGATGGAAGAGGATGAGTACCGCACCGAAAATACGGGCAATCCTGTAGAAAAAACGGTTTTGGACGGCGAACAAACCCCTATCCATCCTAGGTTTGCTCAAATCGATGCACTGGATGCATTAGATAGAACGTTAGAAGAGGAATATGACAAAGCCATGGTTGTCATGGCGACGGGACTTGGAAAAACATATCTTGCCGGCTTTTTTGCTCAGCGCTTTAAGCGAGTGCTATTTGTAGCGCATCGTGAAGAAATTCTTTTTCAAGCGAAACGATCATTCCAGCGCATCATGCGGGACAAAACCTTCGGTATCTATAACGGAGTCATGAAAGAGGGAAACGCTGACTGTGTGTTTGCTTCGATTTACACACTTGGGATGAAGAAACACCGTGAATCCTTTGCGCAGGACCAGTTTGATCTTATCGTGGTAGATGAATTCCATCATGCCGCCGCGGCGTCGTATCAATCGGTCATCCAATATTTTAAACCGAAGTTTTTACTTGGCATCACGGCAACACCAGATCGAATGGACGGCAAAGATGTCTATGCCCTTTGTGACGGTAATGTCGCCTACCAGATTCATTTTATTGAGGCCATCCGTCGTGGCTGGTTGTCCCCTTTCCGATATTTTGGTGTTTATGATGATACCGATTATTCATCCATTAGGTGGCTTGGAACGCACTATGATGATGAACAGCTGACTGCGGCGCAGCTAAAACAAACAATGGCCGACAAGATCTACGCTGCCTGGACTGAGCATAAGGAAACACGAACGATTGGTTTTTGCTCGTCCATTCGGCAGGCTGATTTTTTGGCAGGCTATTTTCAAGACAGGGGAGTATCGGCAGTTAGTCTTCACTCTGGAACAGTAGGAATTACACGGGAAGAGGCGATAACACGATTAGCCAGAGGAAATTTAGAGGTCATATTTACGGTCGATTTGTTTAATGAGGGTGTAGATATTCCTAGTGTAGATACCTTGCTTTTCGTCCGTCCAACGGAATCATTAACGGTGTTCACACAACAAGTTGGTCGGGGGCTGCGATTGTCAGAGCAGAAGTCGCATTGTACGGTCATTGACTTAATTGGAAATTACCGAAATGCAGATGTGAAGCTTCGATTATTTGCAAGTGAAGGGGAAGCAAAGGGAACAGCAAAGGAATCTGTTATTCCATCTGTACCGGTCGGATGTGAGCTTAATCTGGAGACGGCAGTTATCAATCTGCTCGATGAGTTAAGCCGTAAGAAGCTGCCACATCGTGAGCGTTTGCATCGTTCCTTCCTTGATCTACAGAATGAGCTCGGACGAATCCCTACTTATTTAGAGCTTCACCTTTATGGCAGATCCAACAGCTGGGAATATCGGAATGAATTCGGTTCTTACGTTGGTTTTCTTGGGTGGGCCGAATGCTTAACGAAGGAAGAAGAGGAAGTATATTATAGATATGAAGCTTGGATCCGTGATGTCGAGAAGACGGTCATGACCAAAAGCTATAAAATGATTGTTCTCCTTTATATGCTCGAACGAGGACCGGAACATTGGGCGGAGTCTGTTACCTCTAAGGAGGTAGCGTCGTTCTTTCACGGTTACCTTATGGAAAAGGAGTACCGGAGGAGAATCGACTTCTCAGATAAGGATTCGAGAAAGCTCTGGGAGTATAATGAGACCGGAGTTAGCCAGCTTATTGAACGTATGCCAATGACGAAATGGGGTTCTGCTAAAGGGAGTATGACCCGCTTCGAGGATGGGGTGTTTAGTCTAAGAAATGAGCCCGCCCCCGAGCACCGTTCTATCCTGTACCGCTGGACAAAAGAAATTTGCCTTTATAGGCTGCATCATCACTTTGAACGTAAAGAGCAAAAGCAAGGACCCCTTCAGTAATGACGGGGTCTTCATGTATAAATGGTTTGACATTACTTGCATGAGTCAAAAACCGACAAAATTTGTATATTCATTCTTCATCTATAGTACTATAATAGTACTAGTATTAAGTACTAGGAGAGACAGAATATGGCTTACATGGTGCCGGAGACGATACCAAGAAATGCGACAACTGGAGAACGCATACTTTTTGAAAGTTTAAAGGAACATTTGCCAGGCGACTATATTATCTATTACGAACCGGAGATTCGCGGAAGAAGACCGGATTTTGTCATTATTGGCCCAGATCTTGGACTTGTTATCCTTGAGGTTAAAGATTATACCAAAGCAACGTTATATCAAATTAATCACGATGAATGGACATTACGGAATACTGCTGGGGAATTAATAACTACGAAGAGCCCCTTGAAGCAAGCCAGGGATAATGCGAGATTAATCCAAGATCAACTAAAAAAAGATAAAAGTCTTGTTCAAGAGAATGGCTCCTATTTAAAATTCCCTTATGGATTTGGTACTGTTTTTACAAGATTAAAGCAGGAAGATTTTATTAAGCTTGATCTGTATCATGTGATAGAACCTCAATTTGTTTTATGTAGAGATGAAATTGATCCTAATGAAAAGGAATTCTCCCCAGAAACTCTAATAGAAAAGATACATGGAATGTTTACGGTATGGAACCAGAGGAAGAACATTTTAACGGAGGAAGATATTCAAGCTATACGGTTTCATCTTTTTCCCGAAGTTAGAATTAGTGCGGAATTTAAAGCACCTATCAGCCATCAAGATCAATTACTGCTCTCATTACACAACATCAAAACAATGGATCTTCATCAAGAGAATATAGCTAAGCAAATTGGGGATAAACATCGGCTTATTCGTGGCGTTGCAGGAAGTGGTAAAACACTTGTTCTTGCTAGTCGAGTAAAGATGTTAGCCAAGGCACACCGAATGGAAAATCCTTGTTTTATGTTATGGAATCCCACTATCAAGAAGTCTTAAGCAACTGATTCATCAAAAGATAGATGAGCCCGATGATTTGTTAGATCTAATCAATATAGAGTCCAAAAGTCATCATAAAGACTCAAATATTGAAGTATATAATTTTCATGAATGGCTCAAAAATAGACTAAACATGAAAGACACGGAAATTCCTAACTTACTAGAAAAATTAAATAATAAGGAAGCAATCGTACCTTCATATGATGCAATCATGATTGATGAAGGGCAGGATTTTGAGCCAGAATGGTTAAAGCTAGTGAGCGAATGTTTAAATCCAGCCACGCAATCGTTACTTCTGGTAGAAGATCGAGCACAGTCAATTTTTAAAAGAAAAACAAGCCTGGCACAGGATATTGGACTAGATTTCAGAGGAAGGTCCAAAGTTTTATCAATAAATTACCGTAACACGGCACAAATTGTACAATTTGCTTGGGATTTCTATCAAGAACATTCTCAGTTGAAGAATAAGGTTCAAGAGGGATCCGTTGAGGGCATAGAGATTATTCCTCCACAATCAACCCGAAGAAAAGGTCCTGAACCATTTATTAAAGGATTCCGAAATATCCAAGAGGAAATGAACTTCGTATCGAAATCGATTACGTTTCTACATCAACAAAAAAATATTCAACTACAAGATATCGCTATTCTATATAGGGTTAAAAACAGTCATCGTATATCTTACATCGATGAAATAAGAAATAGTCTGAAAGAACATAATTTAGCATTTACATGGGTCACAGAAAGTTCTGAATCTAAGCGTAATTTTGTAAGAGATGAAAACACAATTAAGATATCCACCATAGACAGTGCTAAAGGTCTTGATTTTAGGGTTGTTTTTATAATTAATATAGAAAACATGCCATTTACACTTGAAGAAGTAGAAGAAAGGGAAGTTTCTCTCTTTTACATTGGAATGACTCGTGCATTAGAATGGCTGTTCTTAACCTATAGCGGGCAATCAAAATTTACTCAATACTTAGATAAAGTTATTAATGGTCGAAGCCTGCAGCCGTCAAATCACATTCAATCCGGATAACTAAATATCGCATGTACGCAGCACCCAAAGGGTGCTATTTTTCTTAGGAACTTTAAGCCGATAATTTCTGATATGTGTTAATTTACTCTCAAAAGTAGTTGCATATTAATATGCAAGTGAGTGAAGTAATTGGAAGAAGAGGTGCTTTATGAAGCAGGGGCTGTATGAACAAATTATCAATAATCTTACAAGGAAACAACTATCTGACCTGGATTCTTCCTTATATGACATTGGTGTAGAGTCACTTGATCCGGAGGAAGCACGCAAACAGTTGTCTAATTATTTAGCTGCAGTGACCCGAAGAGCTTTGAAAATGATTCGTGAACAAAATAGTGATGATGAAGATGCACTTCTTTTGCAGGTGCGGACTTGCAATGAACTTATTGCAACCCTTCGCAATACTCTAGGGAACGAGGAATTAAGGGAATGGCAGCTTGATGAACGGGGTGAGGTTTTAACCTACGTATATTCCAAGCTGAACCACATTCGTAGCATCAAGGATTCCAAGGTTAATAGACCTACAACTCCATTGTCACAAAGCTCATTATTTACAGGGTCTCATTCGGAGCCCAATATGATGAGTGAACTAAAAACGGAGATCGTAACCTCAGATCAGGTTGATTTATTGGTTTCCTTTATCAAATGGAGTGGGCTGCGCTGCCTAATGGAGCAGTTAGAGGAGTTCACATCAAATGGGGGCCGTTTACGTGTCATAACAACGACCTATATGGAAGCAACGGATTATAAGGCCGTCATTGAATTAAGCAAGCTACCGAACACAGAAATCAAAATCTCTTACGACACGGACCGTACACGATTACACGCAAAGGCGTACTTATTCAAAAGAGACACAGGCTTTACTACAGCCTACGTGGGGTCATCTAATCTATCAAATCCTGCTCTTACGAGCGGTTTGGAATGGAATGTAAAGGTTACAGAGAAGGATTCCTATGATGTACTTAAAAAAATAGAGGCGACCTTTGAGAGCTACTGGAATGATCGGGAATTTAAGAATTTCTCCATCTCGGATCAGGATCATCAATTACTGCTCAAGCAAGCACTTGGAAAAAAGAAGGGGCAGGAGAGCAGCCTATTTACCTTCCAATTTAGCATCACACCTTATGATTATCAGAAAGAAATTCTTGAGAAGTTAGAGGCTCAGAGAGTGATTTATGGAAGAACAAGAAATCTGCTAGTCGCTGCTACTGGTGTAGGGAAAACGGTTGTTTCTGCATTTGACTATAAGCGGTTTGCCGGTCGTAATCAGAGAGCAAGACTACTGTTCGTCGCCCATCGCGAGGAAATCCTTATGCAAAGTCTGGATACATTCCGGTTTATCTTGAAGGATCTGAATTTCGGAGAGCTTCATGTTGGGAGTAATCAAGCCGATTCCATTGATCACCTGTTTATTAGTATCCAAAGTTTTAACACACTAAAGCTGGCTGAAAAAACAACTCCAGATTTTTATGATTATATAATTGTTGATGAATTTCACCATGCCGCGGCGCCTTCCTATCAAAAGCTTTTGTCTTATTACCAGCCTCAGATATTATTAGGGTTAACAGCCACTCCTGAGCGGATGGATGGAAAGGATGTATTGCACTACTTTAATGATACCATCGCGGCAGAAATTCGCTTAACGGATGCGATTGATCGGAAATTGCTTTGTCCCTTTCATTATTTCGGTGTGACAGATAGTGTTGATTTATCCCAAGTCAAATGGACAAGGCGCGGTTACGACCTGAATGAGCTCGAGAATTTATACACCCATAATAAAATTCGGGCAAGTCAAATTATAAATAGCTTAAAGAAATATATAACAGATTTGGATGACATTAAAGCACTTGGATTTTGTGTGAGTGTGGATCATGCGCTCTATATGGCTAAAGTTTTCAATGAGTCGGGGATAGCCGCTATTGCATTGCATGGAAAGTCTAGCGATGAGGAGCGTAATTCTGCTAAGGGGAGATTAGTCTCAGGTGATGTCAAGGTGATCTTCGTTGTCGATCTGTACAATGAAGGGGTAGACATACCGGAGATCAACACGATTTTGTTCTTACGTCCTACAGAGAGCTTGACCGTATTCTTACAGCAGCTTGGCCGTGGGCTTCGCTTGGCAGACGGAAAAGAATGCTTAACGGTTCTTGATTTTATTGGACAAGCGCAAAAAGAATATAATTTCCAAGAGAAATTTAGAGCTATACTTGGCAAAACAAAGCATTCCGTTCAGCACTACGTCGAGCATGGGTTTTCGAGCCTACCACGCGGAAGCTTCATTCAGCTTGAGAAACAGGCCAAAGAGTACATCCTTAGAAATCTGAAGCAAACAACAATTAATCGAAAGAGCCTAGTTGGTAAGCTAAAATATTTTGCAGAAGATACTGGATTAAGCTTAACACTAGAAAATTTCATTCGATATCACGGATTGAGTCTTTATGATTTCTACGGTGGGCGTAATGGAAATCGAACATTCCGAGGGTTGATGGCTGAAGCGGGTTTAATCGAGCCATTTGAGTTTGAGAACAGGGAGTACCTGACAAAACGTATTCCGGCTTTATTAAGCATGAACTCTCGGAGACTTCTAGGTTTTTTAATCGAATATCTCGAGCAAGGAAAACCCGTGCAAACAGAAGAAGAGCGTCTGATGTTGAATATGTTTTACTATACCTTCTACCGATCTGAGCCCCAAAAACAAGGGTATCTGGACATAAATCATGCGGTTCAGTCTATTGTTTCCTGTAACACGTTTAAGGATGAGATCATTGAAATACTTAAATATAATTACGCACATATTAACTTTGTCGATAAAAGGAATGAATTCCCTTACGTATGTCCCTTAGATTTACACTGCACATATTCAACGGATCAAGTGCTGGCGGCCTTCGGCTTTTGGAATGAAGAGAAGGCTCCAGCTTTTCGTGAAGGAGTGAAGTATTTCGAGGATAAAGGAACGGATATTTTCTTTATTACACTAAATAAATCCGACAAAGACTTTTCTCCGTCGACTTTATATGAAGATTACGCCATCAATGAACGTCTTTTTCATTGGCAAACCCAGAGTCGCATTTCGGAAGAAACGAATACGGCTAAGCGATATATCCACCATAAACAAATGGGGAAAAGAATTGCGTTATTTGTCCGTGAATACAAGGAGGAGAATAACTACACTTCGCCTTTTGTTTTCTTAGGGGAAGCCGAGTATGTAAGGCACGAAGGAAATAAACCCATGAGTTTTGTTTGGAGATTGAAGGAAGAGATGCCGCCGGAACTGGTGCCAGTGGCAAATAAGGCAATTGGATAGGATGTGAAGGCGATGATTGAGGTAGCTGCGGCGATAATTGAAAACGAGCATGGGCAGATTCTAATAGCTAGACGTAAGAAAGGTAAAGCTCAAGAAGGCTTGTGGGAGTTCCCGGGTGGCAAGATAGAGAATAATGAAACCATTGAAGAATGTCTCAGGAGAGAGTTGTTAGAAGAAATGAACATTCAAATTCAACCGTATAAGCCGTTTGGTGTGAATGATCATTATTACGGTGAGACGCATATTCGGCTGCATGCACATAAGGCAAAATATGTGAGCGGGGATATCGTATTGGTTGACCATGACGAGTATAGGTGGATTTTCACTGAGAATCTGGGCGAATATGAATTTGCGCCAGCCGACATAAAATTCGTTGTAATTTTAACAAGTGAACCAAGGCAGTAGCCTTTTCATTGATTTGAAACAAAGGAATAGAAGAGGTTTTCCACGAAAAATCTTTCTTTTCTTGATTCCACTCCATGGCGCCCTTCAACTCTTGTGAAAGCTGGTCCATAATTTCGGACACGTTTAATCATCGTATGCAGTCATTTCAAATGGTCGGGATGGTCCTTGACATTGAATTTGATTGGTTGATGGTTATATTCTGTGAATTTAGACGTGCATTGATTATAGCTAGAAATATCATTATCACTCGATAATTTATGATGAGCGCGGCATAAGCATATGCATATTAATGGGAATGTGTCGAAATTGTTTTTTACATTCTCTAGTGAGAGAAAAGACCGGCCACAAGCAGGGCGTAACAATCTAGATTGCTGCTAGGATAAAGCGTAATCGGTGACTCGCGGAGTTAACAGATCCACAAGCCACCGAATAGTTTTAAGGTTCAGCGGAATGAATTGACAGTTTACAGTCGCTTACTTAAGCCTTGTCGTTGTTGTTGACGTCTTTCTTAGAAGAATCAACGTACTCTTGGTCGGGTGCGCTGGGTTCTTGGTGGATTTCGCGAACTTGACGGTACGCTACATATAATTCGCAGTATCTTATCAGCTCGTCCACTGTATTATCATGAACTTGCTGAATTGTATCTACGTTATTTATGATCCACTGGATGATATCAAGAAGAATATTCATTGGGGTA